>JBKJMR010000633.1:0-3660 GCA_046596275.1 Bacteroidia bacterium
GGTGAACTGGCCGGTAATTTTTCCATCCGCATTAAAACTTATAATTCCATTTCCTCTTGTTCCCATCCAATAATTACCGCTGCCGGTTTTAATTACTGTTGTGACGTTGGCCAGGAATTTTCCCTTAAAATCGCGATTTACAAAAATCCGCGACTCGATATTATCTTCAAACGTGCGGACATTTTTAAAGCTGCTATCCTTGAGAGAAAAAATATTTAAACCCGAAGAAGTTCCGACAAACAATTTTTTCTCATCCCGGAAAACTGCCCAGGTAACATTATCACTGATGCTTTTATCACTCTCGGCTTCTTTCCTGCAAGTGATAAAAACATCCTGGAAAGGATTATAAATATTGACACCGCTTTCAGAAGTTCCCACCCACATCGAACCTGTTTTGTCGCAATACAAACTGAGCACATTATTGCTGTTCAGGCTTG
Organism: Bacteroidia bacterium; assembly: GCA_046596275.1. Lineage (GTDB taxonomy): Bacteria > Bacteroidota > Bacteroidia > Palsa-965 > Palsa-965. The sequence continues at coordinate 438 of JBKJMR010000633.1, forward strand.
TTATTGCCCCGGGTTTATTTACAGCACTTCCTGTACTATTACCTTGCTGATCCAGCACTATTATTCCGCGATTTCCACCGAGCCAGATATTTCCATTTTTGTCTTCACGGATGCAATAATAATTGGCTGCAGGAATATCTTTTCTTATGCGCGTACCCGTCTTCCGGTCATAAATGAAAATTTTATTCACATCTACCATCCAGCATAAACCATTCTTACCGGTGTAAACTAAAGTGGCTGATGTTGCTGACTGAAAACAAGTATCGATAACAATTCTTTTCGAATCCGTATACGTTCCATTCTCATTTACATATTCCAGGAAACCTAACGTATCCGCAACAATTAAATTTCCATTTTCATCTGCAGAAAAATCGCCACCGACAGGATAACCGGAATTTAATTTCCTGGTTGTATAGACTGCTGTTTTAGAATTAATTGTGGTGCAATAAAAAATATGGCGTGAACTAAAAAAAACATTTCCTGAATTGTCCCTGAAAATTTGTTTTACAGCATTATGGAAATAATTTTTATCCATTCCCTCAGGAAAAATTCTGTCAAATTTTTCCGTCTTCCGGTCAAAACGGTTCACGCCATTTCGCGTTGCAATCCATAAATTATGCGCATCATCTTCCGTAATTCCCGTAATAAAATTATCTGAAATGCTGATCGTATCATTTTTATTGTGCCTGAAGACGCGGAAGGAATAAGCATCATACCGATTCAAACCATCCTGCGTTCCGAGCCAGATGTAGCCTTGTGAATCCTGGAAAATACAATGCACGGAATTCTGCGAAAGACCATTCGATATTCCCAAATGAGAAAAACGAAACTGGCCCGTCGCCATAAACGAGACGAGAAAAAGGACAACGTAAAAAAAAGTTTTTTTCAATGGAGAGTAAAATAATCCGCAACACGTTTTGATCTATTCCCTGATAAATTTATGCACTTCTGAAGTACCTGATGGTGAAATGATCTTCAAAAAATAAGCCCCTTTTGCAAAAGCAGATAAGTCAAATTCCATCCGGTTATTATTACCTGCGCTTACTGTTTTTTGAGTTTGCATAAGCAGTTGCCCTTGCAAATTTATTATTTCGAAAGTAAATGTCCCTTCGTTGTAGGATGCGAATCGCATGTTAAGGATTTCATTCACAGGATTCGGGAAGATCGATATTTTGCTGTAAAAAGGTCCGCCTATATTAATTGCAGTAGTAAAACCGGGACCGAATTTTGTCACCTGCATATCGTTATTCCAAACACCGGTTACAAAAATATTGTGTGACGCATCCACACAAATTCCGTACGCTTCGTTACTGCTTAAATCGCCATAATACGTCGACCAGCGCAATGAATCATTTGTTCCGAACCATGCGATGTACATATCATTGAAAGAACCTGCATCGCCATGAATAGGCTGGTAAAAATTATTGTCATCCGGCAGTTGCGTTGGAAAATCAATCGACGAAGTATTTCCGCAAATGTAAATTCCCGCAGCCATGTCATAAGCAATTGCAAATCCAAGATCCGGGCTTGATCCGCCAAAATACGTTGACCATAATCTCGTAGAACCGGTTGAATTACATTTTACAATAAATGCATCATGTGTTCCGACACTTCCGATCGTACTGTCAACATATGCAACTCCACCCGGATTTTCAACCGGAAAATCAGATGACAAGGTATAACCTGTAATGAAAATAGTATTGTTGTTATCAACTGCAATTCCCTGGCCGTAATCAGCATCTGATCCTCCGCAATAGCTTGCAAATCCTACAACTTGTGAAGTGCTCATTTTTAGAATGAATGCTTCTTCTGCATTGTATGCGCTTGCGCTGGATGTTTGGAAAGCTCCTGCGGTAACAGGAAATCCGCCTGCCAATGTTGAGCCTGTGATGTAAATATTTAGGCCTGATGGATCCATTGTGATTGCACGCGCTTTGTCATCGTCATCGCCACCGAAATAGGTCGCCCACAAAATAGTATACGCAGAACTGATTTTCATGATAAATAAATCATAGCCGATATTTTTTGTTGCTTGTAACGGATTTACTGTAGCAAAAAAAGCAGAATTTGTAGCGCCGGTAACATACATATTTCCTGATGCATCCACAGTAATTGCATTTCCATTTTCAATTCCGGAGCTACCATACCAGCTTGCAAACTGACGGACACCTGCTGCATTTAATTTTACAATTGCAGCATCGTACACCCCATTTCCATAATTCGGCTGGAGAGGATTCAGCAATGGAAAATCATTGGAACCGGTATTTCCTGCAACGTAACAATTTCCTGCAACATCAGATGCAATTGATTTTCCCTGCTCATAATCTGTTCCGCCGTAATAAGTCGACCAGATGCGTGCACCGGCAGCGTTCAATCTTTCAATCACCATATCTTCCACTCCTGACAATGTTCCCTGGTACGCATTTGATACCGGGAAATCTGTTCCGTCAGTAGAACCTGTGGCAAGCACATCACCGCTTCCATCGTGAGCAGCAGAAATTGCATAGCCATAATCCAATCCTGAACTTGTCTGGGGCATGGACCATTGCAATGGCGGATCGATAATCAACACTTCGTCCGGATTATAATTCGTCAGTGAAAAAGTCATGTAATTCTTTTTAACATTGAATTTTGCCGCGATTTTCTTTCCCGAATTTTTCTCGTACACATGAAGTCCGCCTTCGTACATCACACCATAAGCCGTGCTGATCTTCAATCTTCCCAGCTCATCAATTGCTACAAGCTCATTTGTTCCCTTGTAATTGATCCTGATCATTTTCGGATCTGCGCCGGGATGAACAATAAAATCGTGCGACAAACCGGATTTACGATCTGCATTAAAAACCCAGTCGATGCCGGGATAAATGTTTTTGATACTAATTCGACGATACGATTTTACATTGAGAATTCCCTGCGGACAATGTGCGAGGTAAAAATTCGAGCAGCCGGATAATTCATCTTCACAGGTGATATTTTCCTTTTTTATGGAAGCATTTTCAAGGTTCATATTCACCTTCGCCCAGCTGATGGAATTTTTCTGCGCATCATTACGAACTAAAAGTGAATTTTCCTTCTTAACAAAAACATAAGTAAGTCCTGATGTTGTAATATAAATTCCCGGTCCTGTTCCTCTTGATTTGAATAAAACATCAGGAAGCAGGTTACCGTCTCTATCAGCGAGCTGTCCATTATTTATTTCAAACCCGGTGTCGGAATTTACAGG
>JBKJMR010000028.1:0-7977 GCA_046596275.1 Bacteroidia bacterium
AAAACAGGATTTCATCTTCACGCAGAATTAAATCGCGCGGATTAATTCAGCCCGGAAAATCGGAGAAGTCGCTTAATGCTGAAATTTATAAGCTTGCAAAAGAGCTTTTCAGAATAAAAAAATTCTGGCATAAGCGAATTGTGCGTGCAGGAAAAAACACACTTTCTCCTTACAATGAAAATCCGCCCGATTTAATTCTGCGTGAAGATGAAATCCTGTTTTTCGATTTCGGTCCGCTCTTCGATGAATGGGAAGCGGATATCGGAAAAACATATGCCATCGGCAATGATCCGCTGAAGCATAAATTATGTGCGGATGTAGAAGCAGCATGGCAGGAGACGCAGGAATGGTATTCGCAGCATACAACATTAACAGGCGCAGAACTTTTTCAATTCGTGACTGAGGTAGGAAAAAAACGCGGTTGGGAATTCGGTGGTAAGATTGCAGGACATTTGATCGGTAAGTTCCCGCACGAAAAATTACCGCCGGGAAGCTTTAACAATTACATCCACCCGAAAAATAAAACGGACATGTTTCTGCCCGGAAAGAACGGCGAGAAAAGAGAATGGATCCTCGAAATTCATTTCGTAAATAAGGAAAAAGAAATTGGTGGATTTTTTGAACAGCTGCTGCGGTGATAAATTTATTATAAATCACTTTTGTCCGGGATAAATTAATGTTGGACTTCGAGAATGAGGGAAAAGTGCCGGCCTTAGCGGGTTTGCCGTTAAGAATTCAGTAGAAAAAATCTGCGTTGGCCCTTTGTGCGGAAGAAAACCATGGAGCCAAGGCGGGCCTTGTGTGCGGCGCGGCTTGGTTTTCGCTCGATTTTTTCTGCTGAATTTAGGCAAACCCGCGTCAGATGGCGATTTTTTTGCCTGCCTGCGGCCGCGCGTGCCAGAGCTGCGGTAGGCAGGCTTCTTTTTTACTAAAAAAAAGAAGAAGATAAAATATCGGGGAGTCGATAATCCTCTTCCCAAAAAACAGCTCGTACAGTAGAGATTGCAAATCTCACACCCGCACACCAATCAAACAAACATCATCAATCTGCTCCAAATCACCTCTCCATTTCTCAAACGTATCACTCAGCATGCGTCGCTGCATTTCCATTGATTCGCCCGAAATGATCAGCAGCAGATCCGTCAATTGTTTGTGCTTGAATTTTTTTCCATTCTTTCCACCGAACTGATCTGCAAATCCATCAGTGAATGTATAGATGACATCACCTTTCTGCAATTGAAAGGTATGCAGCGTAAAAGGCAGTTGTCCCTTTTCATGTTTCCCGATCGGTAAGCGGTCTGCTTTTATTTCAATAAGATCATTGCTGCGCACAATATAAACCGGGTTGTTGGCTGCCGCACATTTTAATTCATAGGTGTTAAAATCAAAGCTCAGCAAACATCCATCCATTCCGTCCTGTCCGCCTTCATCACTTCCGTCATTCTTCAAATGATTCACGATCAAGTCACGAGTTTCATTCAGGATTAAATCGGGACTTGTAATGCCTTTTGTAACGGCTTTATCCAAACAAGCAATATTCAAAATGCTCATGATCGCACCCGGCACGCCATGGCCGGTGCTGTCGGCAGTTACAAAAACAAAATTGCCGTTGCTTAAAGTAGTCGCCCAATAAAAATCACCGCTGACAATATCTTTCGGTTTAAAAAGAATAAAATAGTCGTTAAGATTTTCATCGAGCAGATTTTTACTTGCAAGCAATGCCCGTTGAATACGTTCCGCGTAATTAATGCTGTCGGTAATTTCTTTGTGCTTCTCTTCTATTAAATATTTTTGCTCCGTTACAATTCTTTTTTCTTCTATTACTTCCGCAGTTCTTTCTTCAACAGTTTGTTCTAATTGTTTCTGTCGTTTACGCATCGAAGCTGTCCGCCACCGATACGAACCAAACGCGCTCACTGTAATTAAAATCACCAATCCGGTGCGCGCCCACCACGTTTTCCACCACGGCGGACGAATTACAAATTCATAGGCAAACTCTTTACTCCAAACACCATCTGCATTCATTGCTTTCACTTTGAATGTATAATTTCCATGAGGCAAATTTCCATAAGGAGCTTCACTACGCGTGCTTAATGAGCTCCAGTTATTATCAATGTCATCGAGCTTGTATTGGTATTTTACTTTTTTGCTTTGTTGTTGCGTGATGCCGATAAAATTAAATGTGATGAAATTATTAGTGTACGCAAGACTCAAATCTTCCGGCAAGCTGTACCATTTTGAAACACCATTCAACTTTTGCTCGCTTACTTTTACTCCATTCCCAAGTACAAGTATGCTGTCCGTTTTCCCGGCAAGCATTGACCACGGAATTTTTTCATTGAATAAATCCACACCTGTCAATTCAATTTGTGGTGCAAGAGGTGCAGACTCAGAAGCAGACGGATGGAATAGTGTCAGCCTGTCGTTTGCACCAATCCATATCGTGCCGTCTTTCGCTTCGTAAATTGCATTTGTATTGCAGCCGATGCCGAGAAAACCATCTTCATAATTGTAATTAATAAACAAGGGCAGATCAGGATTGCTCTTTTTTAATTCAAGGTTTTTCACTTTCATCATGCTCAAACCAAAACGTGTTCCTATCCACAGGTTTCCATCCCGGTCTTCAAGCAATGAAAAAATAGTATTGTCGGGCAATCCATCCTTTACAGTGAAATGCGTAAAAGTTTTTCCGGTTGGATCGTATTTATTAATTCCTCCACCATACGTTCCAAACCACATCATCCCGTTTTTATCCTCCAGCATACATCTTACATCGCCGTTGGATAAACCTTCCTCTTCTCCGAAATGTGTAAATGCTTTCCCATTTTTTTCATTGGGATTATATTTTGTCACACCATGACCTGAAGTGCCGAACCATAAATTGCCATTCTTATCTTCTGCCATACTCCGCACTTCATTTCCCGAAAGACCATTTTTGATTGTAAACGTTGTAAACGAATTTTGCTGCGGATCATACTTACAAGCGCCACCACCGGAAGTGCCGAACCAAATATTTTGACTTTGATCTTCAAGCATACAAAATATCGTATTACCCGGCAGGCCTTCTTTTTTTGTGAAATGTGTAACTGTTTTTGCAGAAGGATCAAACCTGTCAACATCGCCATCAAGCATTCCGAACCAAAGATTTCCATTCTTGTCCTGCAGGCTGCTGAGCACATTCAAATTTGAAATACCATTTTCTGCTGTATAATGTGAAAATGACTTTCCATCATATTTATTTATTCCGCCACCTAAAGTTCCCAACCAAAAGTTCCCGTTTTTATCTTCAAGAATATTTAAAACCACGTTGTTGCTTAAACCATCATTGACTGTAAAATGAGTAAAAGTTTTTCCGCCATATTTACTCACACCATCACCATTTGTTCCAAACCAAATATTTCCGCTTCGGTCTTCGAGCACACAACGCACATCCTGATTCGGCAAACCTTCTTTCTCTGAATAATGAGTAAATGTTTTTCCATTCACATCTTCAGCATATTTGCACACGCCAGCCCCGTTTGTAGTAAACCAAATAGTTCCGTCACGGTCCTGTAGCATGCTGCGGATATCATTATTGGAAAGTCCCTGCTCAACTTTATACTGTTCAACTGTTTTTCCATCGAATTTATTAACGCCGTTACTCTGTGTACCAAACCAGAGATCACCATTTTTATCTTCAAGAATACATTTTACAGTGTTCGCAGATAATCCCTGCTTGTCGGAATAATGGTAAAAAGATTTTCCATCATACTTACAAACTCCTTCACCAAACGTGGCAAACCAAATTGCGCCGTTACGATCTTCTTCCATATCAAAAACAGTGCTGCTTGAAAATCCCTGCTCCGATGTATAACTTGCAAATGAATTTGTAATTGGATCAAACTTGCTTACACCTCCCACTACACCGAACCAGATATTTCCCTTTTTATCTTCAAGCATGCTGAAAACAGCACTCGTAAGCAATCCTTCATCTTCGGCATAATGCGTAAATGTTTTTCCATCGTATTTACTTACTCCACCACCATTTGTTCCGAACCAGATATTTCCTTTGCTGTCTTCGAGCATAGAACGCACATCGTTATTCGACAAACCTTCATTGGTAGTAAAATGTGTAAATGATTTCCCATCATATTTACTAACGCCTGAACCATTTGTTCCCATCCACAAGTTCCCGCTTTTATCTTCAAGCAAACACAAAATGCTTCCGTGTTTTAAACCCTGCAATTTTTTAAACGAGCTGAAGTTTTGCGAATTCTGATCTTTGGTAAAAGCATCTTTTGCAATTACTGTTTCAGGAATGCCGGCTACAAATGCGGTGTCTTTGGAAATAATAATATCGGGAAGAGAAGCAGCACCTTGTCCCGGGGTGAATTTTTCAGGAACACCTACAGCGACAACAACAGGCTCACCTGCTAAAAATACATTTGCATTCGCAGCGATTGATAGCAGCTCACCAACGCTGACGATTTCGAGAATACCTGCCGGAAGAGTTAATGGAATTGAAATACTATCGGCAGGAACAATGTATCCGTTTGCAGGAATATTTTTTGGCGCAAAAGAATTTGTGCCCGTTTTATTTTCTTCGCTGCAGGAAAAGAGAAACAATAAAGAAACTACTGCAAAAAGGGTCTTTTTCACTAACCTAAAATTAATAGAAATTGTCAATCTTCTTACCTCTGCCCTTTCATCAAAAATGAATATCTTGTTACTCTATAAACCGACTATGAAAAAATCTTTCCTTTTCTCCTGCCTGCTTGTTTTATCTCTTTCCGCATTTTCACAATCCGAAAAGAATTTCGAACTGTATCTTTCATCAGGAACAGTAACACATTCCATACCAGAAAATCCATTCCAGGCATTGTGGCCCGATTCCGCAGAAGCAATTAACGGTCGTTATTATCGTCATGTGCGTTTTTCAACTTTCCCCGGGCCACAAACACGTGCCGCGCTTGAAACAGCAGGAATTAAATTGCTTTATTATATTTCCTCACAAACATATCTGGCTTCCATAGCAGGTGCAACAGCGCTGTCAAATCCATCATTTGACATTGAAGGTGTTTTTAAAATTTCTGCGAAAGAAAAAATGCACCTTGAGCTAAGCCATGCCTTGGCAAAAAATGATTTTCCTGCCTACACTATTAACTCCAATGCAAAAACCGGGATTACCTTTACCTACTTCAACGACATTCCACACCAGCTGGTCATCGATCAGCTTGCTGCTTATGAAATCACATATCAATTTGCAAACAGTCATCGTGTAACTGTATGGATGCCTCCAACTGAAATTGAATCGTTCGTTGCAAAATCTTTTGTTTGCGCAGCAGAATTGGTGGATGACGCTCCTGTTCATGATAACAATGTTGGCCGCACAAATCACCGCGATAACTGGATGGCGCAGGATTTTGCAGGAGGAAGAATGTATAATGGCGCAGGTGTGAATATCATGTTGCAGGATGACGGAACAATCGGGCCGCATATTGATTTCACAGGGCGATTGATCCAGCAATATATTAACTACAACCTCGGTGATCATGGTGACCATTGTGCAGGAACTATAATTGGCGGTGGAAATAAAGATCCGCTCACACGCGGAATGGGATGGGGCGCGAATTTATTTGTTTACCGCGCAGCCAATCCTTACCAGGGATTTGACAGCATTTACAATCATTACATCAGCAATGGAATTGTGATCACCTCCACAAGCTACAGCGATGGCTGTAATGCAGGTTATACCACCTTAGCACAAACGCTCGATCAGCAGATCTATGATATGCCGAATCTCATTCACGTATTTTCTGCAGGTAATAATGGCACTGCTGATTGCAGTTATGGTGCCGGTACAAATTGGGGAAATGTTACAGGCGGACATAAACATTCTAAAAACAGCATTGCCGTCGGTAACCTGGATTACATAGATGCAATTGCAAATTCTTCCAGCCGCGGGCCTGTGCATGATGGTCGTATGAAACCGGAAGTTTGTGCAGTAGGAACCAATGTCTATTCAACAGGCGATGCAAATACCTACAATTTTAAAACAGGAACTTCCATGTCTTGCCCTGCAGTTTCAGGAACATTCGGCGAAATGTACCAGGCGTATAAAACACTGAATGGAAATGTTAATCCGCCTTCCGGGCTGATGAAAGCGATCCTGATGAACACCGCAGATGATCTGGGTAATGCAGGTCCTGATTTTATTTACGGTTATGGCCGCATCAACGGACGAAAAGCGATCATTCCTATTGAGCAAACGATGTATGTTATTGATGCGGTCGTAAACACTTCAAGTAATATTCATACAATCAATGTTCCTGCCGGCACAGCCAAATTAAAAGTGCTGGTCTGCTGGCACGATTATCCCGCAGCTGTGAATGCATCTGTTGCGCTGGTAAATAATATCGATATGCAGGTGACTGATCCTGCTTCAGCAATTTATAATCCCTGGGTTTTAGATTTCACTCCGAACGTCAGCAACCTGAATGCAGTGGCAGTGCGCGGAACAGATATTCGAAATAACCACGAGCAGGTCACAATCGATAATCCGGTTGCAGGAAATTATAGCGTCTCCATTACAGGAACGAACATTCCGATGGGACCACAGGAATATTATCTCGTTTGGTATTTTGAACCTGCTGATGAGCTTGTGCTGACTTACCCGAATGGCGGCGAAGGATTTGCTCCGTTTGAAACCGAAACATTACGTTGGGATGCAGCCGGCAATACAGGAACATTCAATATTGAATACAGCACCGACAGCGGCGTAACATGGTCTGCAATTAATAATGCGGTTGCGGCAACAGTTCGTTATTACAACTGGAACGTTCCGGCTGCATTGAGCGGCGAATGTTTGGTTCGTATCACACGCGGTGCAGCAACAGATACAAGTGATGCTGCATTCTCAATTATTCCTGTTCCTGCAAATCTTGTTGTTGACTGGGCATGTCCCGATTCACTTCAGCTTTCATGGAATGCTGTTGCAGGTGCAAGCGATTACGATGTGTTTATGCTTGGCAATATGTACATGGATTCAATCAGCAATTCCACTTCAACAAGCTGCGTAATCCATAATTTGAGCAACACAACAAATACCTATTGGTTCAGCGTTCGCGCAAGAGGTGCACAACAGGCAAAAGGGCGTCGTGCAATTGCCATCGAAAAAAATCCCGGTGTGTATTGTCCCGGAGCGTTTGATGCAGCAATCGTAACACTTACTTCACCGGAAGATTTTTACGTTTCCTGCATGAATACAGCTGCATTGCCAGTAACAATTCAATTGACGAATCCGGGATTAACTACACTTGCTTCCATTCCGGTTTCGTATTCGCTCAATGGTGGTCCACCGGTAAATGAAATTTATGCAGGGCCATTACCACCTTCAGGAATTGCTTCGCATACTTTCACTACAACAGTTTCGATCGCAACGCCCGGTATCAATTCAATTGAAGCATGGGCATCTTATCCGAATGATATTGACGGAACGAATGACACGACGTTGCTTTCAATTGAATACGATATTACAACCCCGGTTGCGCCACCGCTGACAGAAAATTTTGAATCGTTCACACTTTGCAGCTCGGCCAACGATTGTGAAGATGTGAATTGTTTGCTCATCAACGGATTTAAAAATCTGACCAACGAACAAAGTGATGATATTGACTGGAGAGTTTTCCAGGGCTCGACACCATCTACTTCAACTGGTCCGGATTTGGATTACGCGCCGGGAACAACTACAGGAAATTATATTTACCTGGAAGCTTCTTCCTGCTTCGGCAAAACAGCAACCATGCTGAGTCCCTGCATTGACCTGTCAACATTCAGCAATCCTGCATTAACCTTTGCTTATCATATGTACGGCGCGTCAATGGGCGAATTACATGTTGATATTTACGCAAACAATGTTTGGACAAATGACATCTTCACAACACAAGGAAATCATTTTAATGTTTGGCTCACTTCAAACATTTCACTGACCGCATACAC
>JBKJMR010000080.1:0-3676 GCA_046596275.1 Bacteroidia bacterium
ATGCAGTTCCTGAAAGTAAGCCTGTTCCATCTACTGTTTTTGAGCGCAACATTGTTTTTATTACCGGTACAGGTGTATTGCTGCTGGTCCCGGTTTTTAAAACGCTGACAGGCTTACCTCCTTTCATGGGAATTCTCGCAGGTCTTGCCATTTTGTGGACGATCACTGAATTGATTCACAAAAAGAAAAATGAGGAAGAAAAAACTTCTTTTTCAGTAGCAGGTGCATTGCAGCGTGTGGATACGCAGAGTGTGCTTTTCTTTCTTGGAATTTTACTTGCTATTTCTGCATTGGAAAGCAATGGTCTGCTCAGTGCGCTCGCTCAAAAAATGGATAGCGCCATTGGCAACATTAATATCTCTACGCTGTGTATTGGTCTTGCTTCAGCTGTTGTAGATAATGTTCCTTTAGTTGCAGCTGCGCAGGGAATGTATCCGCTTACTACTTTTCCAACCGATCATTATTTCTGGGAGTTCCTTGCTTATTGCGCGGGAACAGGCGGAAGCATTTTGATCATTGGCTCGGCTGCAGGAATAGCGGTAATGGGAATTGAACGCATTCCGTTTGTGTGGTATCTGAAAAAGATTTCTTTTCCTGCGCTGCTGGGATATTTTGCGGGGGCGCTGGTTTATATTTTGATGCAGGCGATGGTCGGTTAGAAATACTCATCGACATTTGGTCAAAGTCCTATCTTTGAAAAGCAACCTCTTCCCTATGACCTCGGTAAAATTTTATGTGCTATTTCTTTTACTGATTAGTTATCGTTTTCTCGCTGCGCAGGAAATTTATGTCATTGATTCATTAGGAGAAAAAGGAATTGAAATTGAAACCACCTGGCTATTTCAATCTGGCGACAATCAAAATTATAAAGACAAAAAATTCGACGACAGCAAATGGATTAAGATTGATGCGGCACTGGATGATGAAACAGAAATGGCGCAATTCAAAGGCATAGGTTGGTTTCGTCTTCATTTCACAGTTGATTCTTCCTTAAATAATATTCCTCTTGCGTTTATTCTCTCGCAAACTGGCGCATGTGACATTTATTGTGATGGAAATAAAATCGGTGGTTTTGGAACGGTCGCATTAAGCGCAGAATCAGAGGTAAATGAAAATCCGCGTAATATTCCAATTCCAATTAACTACATACCTGGTTCGCATCACGTTCTTGCGATTCGGTATTCCAATCACAATTTAGAAAATGCTTATTCCACTACAGGTAAAAAGATGGGTGGATTTGAAGTGTCAGTGGTTCCATCCCAGTATGCGGCATTATATGCGCTTTTTATTCAATCACTTTCCATCGGCCTTGGATTTACATTATCATGCTTTTATCTCGTCTTAGGTCTTGTTCACTTATTGCTGTGGTTTTTTTATAAATCGAATAAAGGAAATCTCTATTACTTTTTATTCGCGTTGAATCTTGCCTTATTTCCCCTTTGCATTTCAATTTCCATGAATACCGGCAATACCGGGGTCGCACATCTGCTAACACTTGCTACTGTGCTTGCCTTCCCGCTTATTTTCATTTCATTGCTTAATCTTGTTTATCATTTCTTTTATGAGAAATTTCCAAAGCGATTTAAATGGTATGCGCTTGCGGGATTTCTCACCGCTCTATTCAGTTTTTTCCAATGGCCGTTAAGTGAAATTCTGATGGTTACATTTCCCGTGACTGCAACAATTGATACGTTAGTAACAGTGATCATGGCCGTCAGGAAAAGAAAGCGAGGCTCAAAAATCATTGGCGCCGGAATCTTACTGTTTGCTGGTTTCATTTTATTCGCTTTGGTTTCCGTCATCATAGCGAGTTTTTTATCTACCAATATTGACATTGGGGATTCCTGGATCGGACTAATCGTGCTTGTTTTATTTATTCTTTCAATTATCAGTATTCCGGTTCCAATGTCTGTATTCCTTGCAAAAGATTTTGCGCTGACAAACGTTACGCTTAAACAAAAGCTAGAGGAAGTGGAATTGCTTTCTGAAAAAACCATTGAGCAGGAAAAGGAAAAACAGCGCATCCTTGAAACTGAAAAAGATAGATTGGAACAACAAGTCACAGAACGAACTTTTGAAATCACGGAACAGAAAAAAATAATCGAAGAGAAAAACAAAGACATAACCGATAGCATTCTTTACGCGAAAAAAATCCAGGATGCCATGTTGCCGGCAATGGATGTGGCGAAAGAATTATTTCCGGCTTCTTTTATTTTGTTCAGGCCGAAGGATATTGTGAGTGGCGATTTTTATTGGCTGACAGAAACCAATGGTTATCGCTTTATCGCGGCTGCGGATTGTACGGGTCATGGCGTGCCCGGGGCTTTGATGAGCATGACCGGAAATAATTTTCTGAACCAGCTGGTGAATGAACGAAATTTAATTTCCACAAAGGATATTCTTGTTCAGCTTGATGAGTCGATACGAAAATCACTTAAGCAGGAACGCGCCGATGTGGAATCGAAAGACGGAATGGATATCGCGCTTTGCCGCTTCGCCGCTGATTTTTCCGAAGTAATGTATTCCGGGGCAAACCGACCCTTATGGATTTTCAGGAACAACGAGGTGCTTGAATTCAAACCGACAAAAAAATCGATCGGCGGTTCGTATGTTGAAACGGGTTCATCGTTTTCGGAGCAACGGATTCCTTTGCAGAAAAATGATTGTGTTTATATGTTCACAGATGGATTCGCTGATCAGTTCGGCGGACCAGAAGGAAAAAAATTCATGACAAAAAAGATGAAGGGGCTGGTAAAATCTTTCGGGTCAATGGAAATAAACCTGCAGAAAGAAATCCTTGAAAAAGCTTTTACTGATTGGAAAAATGCGCTTGAACAAGTGGATGATGTGCTAATAATGGGAGTGCAAATTAATTAACCTTCTTTTTTTTCAGCAAGTTTATTGCAGCTTCCACAGCATAAGGCGTATACTTTAAACGATTGGCTTTAATTTGCAAAAGCTCCTCTTTTGTTTTTTCCGACCACTTCTCGGTAAACTCCTGCACTTTTAAATCATACTCATTTTTATCCGCCAATAATTCATCATCAGATTTTATTTTAACACGGATGAGCGGATAAAAAGAAGGTTCATTAACCGGAGTTATTTGAAGAAGTCGCGGAAGGGAATGATAGTCCTCATATAAAAAATTAGTGATTATCATTCTTTCCTTGGGTCCTGCTTCTAACAATAAATAGCCCCAACCAAAAGCAAATCGTTCCCCCTTTTCATTGACAACAATCTTTGCCTTAGTAATGTCCTTGAAAAATAAGGTCTGCGTCTGTCCCGCTATTGTAAAGGTGATTGTCTTCTTTTTTCGGTTTATATCAAGTTCAGCATTTCCATTGTATTTGAAATACTGATAAAGGAGAATAAAATAAGGTGATAAGAAAACCAGAATTGCGCACCAGAACCACAACAAATACGGAACATCATTATCCTCTATCTTCTTTTTGTCCACCAGGATGAGAACCGGCACAATCAATAAAAATAGCAGCGGCCAAAAAGACTTTATTCCGAACTGCGATGAGGAATGCAAACCTGTTTCGTCATCATCCTTTATCTCTTCGAAAGAATATTTATCAATTAAATTCTCCGCCCAGAAGTCTTCGAGAAATTCTTCAATTGAAAATTGCTGGTTGTTAATGTTGCCCGAAATGAATGTTTCAAATACAAGCTT
>JBKJMR010000208.1:0-8237 GCA_046596275.1 Bacteroidia bacterium
AGTTGGTATTTCTAATTTGTTGAATGTTCCTTTGATACCAACTTCAGGAATGTTTTCCTTTCCCTGTCGTTGACTATTTCTTATAAGGGCTTCATTTATTTTAGATTGAAAATAATAACCAATGATCCTGAATTTATTTGTCTTTGCAATTGCAATATATTCTTGTCTCTCTGCTTTTGTTGGATTGGTATTATCCACTACAAAAGGTTGCTGTGTCGTAACGCAAAACTCCAGCAATTTCCCTTCGCGGTTTCTTGTGTTAAGCTGATCCATAGAAATGCGAATATGCGTCTTAAAGAATTTCTCCTTAAAAAAACTTGTTTTACCTGTTGCCTGTATTCCACAAAATATTATCGCTTCCATTTATTATTGTGCATTCTTTATTATTCTCATTCTGTCAATTGTTATCGAAGACGTAAAATCTTAAAATCAACATCACTAAAATGCCGATAATTCCTAAGACCAGGCTAGTGTCAAAATAATTAATGAGCATTGGAAACCTGTTTATTAAAAATGTCATTAATAAAATAAATGCTGTCATTATAAAGCACATGTAATACCCAAATCTTTCATCCTCACGCTCTGTTTCATTCCTGCAATCTATATCAATGTATTCATAGCCCTGAAAAACCAAAGAATGGATGTCATTGCTTTTCGAATTAAACGTTTCTTCATACCGGGATTCAAAATCGGTCTTAAGCACCGCTACTGAAATTGTATCTCCAACATGCAGGTCTTGAAGTAGCTCATCCTCGCTGACGCACTCGGAATCAAAATAACCAATTTCAAAACGTTTAGCATAACCGATGCATTTAAACTCTATCCACCTTCTTGAGTGCCTACCTTTTGATTCCTTAAATGCCGGTCCTTCATTTATTACCAATGAATCAATAAATTGAAGATCATCCGTTTTAATATCCGAACCGGATCCTTGAACATTCAAGTAAAAATAAATCCCTAAGAAAAACAGCAATGCAGCCGCAACGAAATAACTTGCCCGCTTTTTAGGCCATGGATTTCCCTCTTCAATCATTAGGTAAACATACTACTTCGTAACCACAACATTTAAAATGCCAGCTTTTCCACCCGCTTTTCTCCTCCCACTCCTTCTCATCCCCATTCTATTCCTACCTTTGCCTTCACACAATGTCCGACATCAAAACACTATTCCAAAAGATCCAATCCGGCGACATGCTTTCCTTAGCGCGCGGAATCACCATCGTGGAAAATAATCTCGAAGGCGCTTCCGAACTGTTAGCATCGCTTGATCCGGAAAACGCGCCGCCGATTGTTGGAATTACAGGTCCGCCCGGTGCGGGAAAAAGTACGCTCATCAATTCACTCATCACTGAGCTTACTGCCGAAGGAAAAAAAGTCGCCATCATTGCAGTTGATCCTACCTCACCTTTTAATTTCGGATCATTGCTCGGCGACAGGTTGAGAATGTCGGAGCACTTTACAAATCCGAATGTTTTTATCCGTTCGCTGGCAACGCGTGGTTCGCTTGGCGGACTTTCTGCAAAAGCAATTGAAGTGAGTGATGTGGTGCGCGCGGCAGGATTTGATTTGGTAATTATTGAAACCGTTGGCGTTGGACAATCTGAAATTGAAATAGCGGGCATTGCAGATACAACAGTGCTCGTGCTTGTTCCCGAATCGGGTGATGAAGTGCAGGCGTTGAAATCAGGTGTAATGGAGATCGCGGATATTTATGTGGTGAATAAATCAGATCGTCCGGGTGCGAATACATTTCTTAAAAATCTGCAGGCGCTTTTGCATCAGCGTGAAGGTTCGGACTGGATTCCGCGTGTGGTAAAAACGGTTGCTACAAAATCGGAAGGTGCGAAAGAATTGTACGATGATATTCTTGCGCACCGGAAATTGGGTTTGACAAATTCGAGGAAAGAATTTCTTTACACAGAAAAAGCCTGGCGATTGATCCAGCAGGAAAAGATGAAATCGGTAGATCGTGAAATGCTGCGGAAAAAGATTAAGGAAGGGGTTTCTACAGGAAAGTTCCAACTTTATCGCTTTGTGAACGAATTCATTGCGGGAAACACTTGATAATCCCGTTTTCCCGACTTATATTGCCTATGCATAGCCTATGAATTGTTTAATTATCGATGACGACGAAATTGCAAGACGCACTGTAAAGCATTGCGTTGAACGGACCGACTTCCTTCAGTTGTTCGGAACGTGCGCGAGCGTGCCTGAAGCATTGAAAATTATTACAGAAAAAAAGATCGATCTCATTTTCCTGGATGTTGAAATGCCGGAAATGTCGGGCATCGATTTTCTTCGCACGTTCAAAGAAATTCCGCAGATCATTCTCATCACCGGCAAAAAAGAATATGCAGCAGAAGCATTCGATTATGACGTGACTGATTTCCTGCTCAAGCCTGTTGATTACCCGAGATTTCTGAAAGCTGCAATGAAAGCGCAAGCCATTCACAATAGCATGCATGTGAATCATGAAAATGGTGAAGATTCGCTTTTCATCAAGAAAGATGGCAATCGTCTCGTTCGACTTCCTGCAACAGATATTCTATGGATCGAAGCGCTGGCAGATTACGTTAACATTCACACAACGGATTCGCGTCATACAGTGCTTGCTACGATGAAATCAATTGAAGCAAAACTTCCATCCAAAGATTTTATACGCATTCACCGTTCGTATATCGTACGTCTCGACAAAGTTTCTGAGATCGAAGAAAATTCTGTTATTCTCTCAGGGAAAGTATTGCCTGTCAGTCGTTCACACAAAGAAGATCTTTTCAAACGACTAAAATTGTTGTAGAAATATAACTTGTATCAACAATGACAATTACAAAACCACATTTCAAATTTATAGACTGCCCTTAAAATTTTAAAAACCCCGTTTCGCTCATCCCTGCTATTTTGCTATTCGTCGGAAGTTCTTAGCTTCGCATCGTATTTCCTGAAATTTCTTGAAAATTATTTTCACTTTTGTACCTGTGAAAACAATGTAAGCCGGTTGGCGTGCAGTAGAAATGCAGGAACATGACAGAATCGGATTACAAAAATGTGCTGGTGAGTCAGAAGCGGGAGATGCAGATCGGAATGATCGTTGAGCTGCATCCGGTTTACAAGGATTTTAATTTTGTAAGATATAGCGATGTGAAAATCGCAGAAATGTATAAAGTATTAGTGCAGGACCATCAGGGAGGAAAGAATACGGAGGCGCAAACAAAAGTGTAGGGGTTATGCTGTTTTGTGCTTCCGGCAGAAGGGTGTTCGTTTCGACGGGCACCCTTTGAACTTTTTAAGGGAGACGTGAGATATTAGATGTGAGATATTAGATGTGAGACGTGAGATATGAATATTAAAATAGTAGGGCGTGCCCGTGAAGGAAACGCCGGAAAAGGGTTCCTTCACGGTCGCGCTTCCGCCGCGGCGGACGTTACAAGTCCTCTCTCGTCAATAGAAAGATTACAATAGCAAATTTAAGACTCTTTTGACGAGATGCGGGCTTTTCACTACTATCGCTCACGCAAAAAAAATTCTCCATAACTATTTCACCGCATTGATTCCACCGAAAATTATTTGATACCATTCACATTTCTCTCGATAGGACGCGAGGCATCGCGTCTCTACAATAAATTATCGCAACATTCCCATTCCCTTAATTCCCTAATTACCCAATTTCCCTTTTCCTTTCCTTTCCCTTCATAAAAGCGTAAATTCGGATCTGCAAAATGGATAGACTCCTTCGCATATTTTTCACGCGCTATTTTTTTCCTGAACGTATCCTGTTTCTTTCCGTTGCCGGAGGAATGGCGATCGATGGGTGGCTTACGGCTGTCTTCAAAGATCTTTCTCCTGAAGTTTGTTTACGCATCGGGTTAAGCGTGCTGGCTATCGGCGCTTTCATTTTTACATACACGAAAAAAGCTTCCCGGAAAAATGTAAGGGTGCTTGCATTCGCTGCAATTGTTACCCTGCTTTCTTTTTCTGCCTACCTGAATATCACGCATCACTTCGATCATGATAATGCAATTACTTTTCTCGGCGCTTACATTATCTGTAGCCTCTATTTTATTTCCGTACGCGATCTTATTATCTATCTTATTTTCGGCTTTCTGCTTGCCGGTGTTGCAGCAACACTTGTTGTTTACCCGCAAATAACAATTCAGCTTTTTTTATTCCGCCTTTTTCTTGGGGGATTGCTTGTGCTTGGCTTGTCGTATGCTACGCGGCAATTCCAGGAACACCTGCAGAAATTCAGCAAAAAAGTTGCTGAAGAAAATCGTTCGCTCACCGAAACAAAACTTGCGCTCGAACAACGACTCACACACGATCATATTCTTGCGCTGGTTGCAAGTCGTGTAAATACTGCTGTAATTATCAGCGGACCTGATGATGTGATCGAATGGGTGAACCAGGGTTTTACCGAACTCACAGGTTACACACTGGAAGAAACAGTTGGGAAAAAACCGGAATTTTTACGCGGGCCTTCCACAGATGAAACTTCGGCGAAACGAATTGATGAGAAAAAAAGGACGCTCGTCTCTTTTCACGACACGATTTTAAATTACCGGAAAGATGGCAAACCCATCTGGATGCAAATGCATGTAACGCCGATCCTCGATGAAAAGGGTAAGCCCGAAAGATTCATTGCAATCCAGGAGGATATTTCCGAGATCAAAGAGACAGAAAAAGAATTACGAAGAAGCCGCGAATTATTAAAAACCGCACAACGCCAGGCAAAGATCGGATCATGGGAATGGAATGATAAAGCGTCACTCGTTCATGGCTCCGATGAAATGATCCGCATGCTGGGAATTGATGACGCGCAAAGCGAAGAATATCCCGGAAAAGGAAAAGCAGTTCCGTTGCAATTTATCTGGGATCGTGTTCATCCCGGAGATTTAAGCGTGGTGAAAAAATCCATTGAGAATGGTTTACGCAGAAATTCTCCGTTTGAAATTGATTTTCGGTTAGTAATAAATGGTGCGGTAAAATATGTTTATCTCACCGGGCAAGCTGTAAGTCTCCGCCACGACAGAACGGAAATGCTGGTGGGAACAATACAAGATATTACTGAACGCAAGCGGATAGAAAATGAAATGCGTATTGCAGAAAAACAATACCGCAGTCTTTTCGAACATTCGCAGCACATGATCTGCATACACGATCTGCAAGGAAATATTATGAGTATCAATCCTGCAGGCGCACATGCCGTTGGGTTTGAACCGGAAGAAATTATTGGCAAAAGCATCAAAACATTTTTCTGGCTGAACAGTCCGGATGAATATGAAAAATATTTGCAGTCGATCAATCACAACGGGCAAGCGCAGGGTTTATTACGCCTGAGCATGCGGGATAGTACCACAACGTATTGGCTTTACAATAATATCCTGCTCGCCGATCTCGAGGGAAATCCATATGTGCTCAGCAGCAATGTGGAGATCACCGGCAGGTACGAGATGGAAAAAGAATTGCGCCGCGCGAAAAAGCTGGCAGAAGAAGCGTTGGTCATGAAAGATCGTTTTGTTACAAACATCAGTCATGAATTGCGTACACCAATGAATGCGATCATCGGCTTCAGTGATCTGCTCCTGAAAACAAATATGAATGAAGAGCAGCGTGAATACCTGCAGGCGATTCATATTGCAGGAGACAATCTTACTTCTATGATCAACGATGTGCTTGACCTGGCAAAGATCGAAGCAGGAAAAATCGAGTTCGAAGCAAAACCATTTATGGTTCGTAATGTTATGTCGAACACACACCGGCTGCTTTCACAGAATGCAACACAATCCAAACTTTCTTTCGAATGGAAATGCGATCCGGAAGTTCCATCCTACGTGCTTGGCGACGAATTGCGATTGACACAAATTCTGATCAATCTCGTTGGCAATGCAGTAAAGTTTACCGAAAAAGGATTCGTGCATTTCTCCTGCGTAATTAAAAATGAAACAGATGAAAGTCTCGATCTTGAATTTACTGTTGAAGATTCAGGAATAGGAATTGCTTCCGAAAAATTGAATGTCATTTTTGATCCGTTCATCCAGGGAAGCGCTGAGTCGACAAGAAAATTCGGTGGCACAGGATTAGGGTTAAGCATCGTGCGTGATCTTGTCGAGCTACAGGGCGGAACTGTTGCAGTAAAAAGTGCGGAAGGAATCGGGTCGGCGTTTACGGTTGTGCTGCCAATGAAAAAAGTGAGCGTTGAAATTATCGAGCAGGTTGAAAAAGCGTTGGAGCCGGTTGAAGCGCCGGGAAATGTTCACGTGTTGCTTGTAGAAGATCAACCGCTCAACCAGCAGCTCGCGAAAAAATTAATTTCAGATTTCGGCTTCACAACAGAAACTGCTTTCAATGGAAAAGCTGCTGTAGAATTATTGCGCACAGAAACATTCGACATCGTGCTGATGGATCTGCAAATGCCGGAGATGGATGGATATGACGCAACAAAAATAATCCGCGAAAAGCTCCGGCTTGACATTCCCATCATCGCACTTACCGCCCACTCTTCCGCCGGTGAACGTGAAAAATGTTTTGCCCTTGGGATGAATGATTACCTGATTAAACCTTTTCGCGCGCAGGAATTGTATTTCAAAATTGTAAGTGCGGTAAGGAAAAAAGTTTCAGGAAATATTCCCGCAGAAGAAAGTCCATCAAGCGAAAATCCCTTACAAGCGCTTGCGGGAGGCGATGCAAAATTTGAAAAAGAAATGCTCGAGCTGATGCTTAAATCCATCCCGGAAGATTTTTCGTTGATCGAAGAAGCAATCGCAGCAAATGAAACTCCGAAAATCAAAGCAACCGCACACCGGTTAAAATCATCCATTGCTTTATTGGGACAAAAAGCCCTCGCACAAAAATTAGAAGAGCTGGATAAAATTTCGCCGGAAGAGCTTGCTGAAAAAGCTGCATTCATAACAAATGAGAAGCAGGGATTAATTGAAGTGATAAAAGAAAGATTGAAAGGTATGGAAGCTGTTTAGTTCCCGCCTTCCCTGATCAGCTCAATAAACCCGGATTGCGACGTCCACATATTATTCAGATCTGCAATATTCAGAATGTAATAATACACACCATCCACAACCGGCTTTCCATTCCCCATATACGTTCCATCCCACGATCCTGCAAGACCATTCCATTCGTAAACCAACACACCCCAGCGATCATAAATTTCGATACGCAGATCTTTTGCGTACGGCATGTAAATAGAAAACACATCATTCGTTCCATCCGCATTCGGTGTAAATACATTCGGAACCTGTGGAGAACAATCTTCGGTGTAAACTGTTACCGGCGAAGGCTGACTTTTACAAATGCTGTCATTCGTAAGCACGTAATACGTGGTTGTAGATTGTAATCCGCTTACCTGGAAAACAGGTCCTGTTGCAAGAACATTTCCTCCCGGCGCATTGTACCACATAATAGTTGACGCACCTGAAGCCGTTAATGTGATCAGCGTTCCGGTACAAACTGTTGTGTCTTGCGAAAATGGTGCTGTAAGCAAATTCGGAGTGAAATTTACCTGGAAAGAATCGCGTGCGATACAGCTGCCACTATCTGCTGTTGTGAGATAATACATCCCATCGGTAAATACATAAATTGTGGTATCGGTGCTGCCACCCGGAAGCCAATTGTAATTTGCCATTCCTGCATTCGCACCAAGCAAAACGGAATCGCCTTCGCAAATTGTAGTGGCCGATAAGGGTGTGATGACTGCGCTTACCGAAGTTGAAACAATTGTTATGGAAACAGTTGTTGCAATATTACACGCAAGCACCGTGCAGCTGTAAACACCGGGCGAAGTAATGGTTTGTGTCAGTGAATTTCCGCTTAATGGTGGCAGCCATGTTACTGAACTTCCGCTTGAAGCTGTGAGTGAAATTACAATTGTATCACCCGGACATAAAATTCCGGAAGGCGATGCTTGTATGGAAGGCGTATTGTATTGCTGAATAACGACAGAATTGGAAAGCAGCGTGCAACTGTCCACTGTTGTTTCAATACAATTATAAGTGCCCGGCGAAGTGACATAAATTGTATTTCCATTTCCCGGGATCGCGCCATTCGGACCTTGCCAGGCAAACGTTCCATTACCTGAAACAGTAAGCTGCACAGAATCGCCGGGACAAATTATACCATCCACAGGATTCATCAGGATAATCGGTTGTGGCGTATAATTTACGCTCGTCGATGCAATTGCTGAACTTACTGCCGTGCAACCAAATGAATTAGTTACGGTATTAAATCCA
>JBKJMR010000348.1:0-3936 GCA_046596275.1 Bacteroidia bacterium
TTCACAGCCGAGTTGTTTTCCATCACCGAACAATTTTTTGAAATTCGGAAGATCGGCAGGTGTTGAAATAATCAGGATCTCGCGAATTCCCGCCATCATTAAAACGGAGAGCGGATAATAGATCATCGGCTTATCGTAAACAGGCATGAGCTGCTTGCTCACGGCGAGTGTCAAAGGATGAAGTCGTGTTCCGGATCCACCGGCGAGAATAATTCCTTTCATGGGTTTTCTATTGACATTTAGGTTTCATTAGGCAGGCTTCTCAAGCGTGCCTGATGAAACCTAAATCGGATTATTCTTTATCCTGGATGACGAGCTTGTCTGAATCGATGTCTTCTTCTTCATCGAAAATTTCGATCATCGGTTCTTTCAGGAATGCTTTGCTTGCCGCACGTTTTTCAAGTGAAAGCAAAATGCACGGAAGCAGGATAAGATTTGTTGCAAGCGAAACGATCAGTGTGATCGAAAGTAAAATTCCTAATGCAACTGTTCCGCCAAAGCTCGACAAAACAAATATTGCAAATCCGAAAAACAGGATTGTATTTGTATACACCATGCTCACACCTGTTTCGCGAAGAGCAAGTGAAACTGCTTTGGAATAATTTGCAGGAGAAAGTCTTCTCAGCTGAGCGCGGTATTCGGTGAGAATGTATATCGTTCCGTCTGATGCGATACCGAATGCAATGGAGAAAATAAGGATCGTAGAAGATTTAAACGGAATGCCGAGGAAGCCCATAATTCCTGCTGTGATGACAAGCGGAATCAAACAAGGTAATTTGGAAAGCACAACGATCCACACCGAACGGAAAAGCACAATTCCGAGAAGAAGAATTAAAACGATCGCGATGATAAGGCTTACGAAAAGATGGTGCAGCATAAAATCGAAGCTGCGCAGGAACATTCTTGAATTACCTGTGAGATCAACTTTAAAATATTTAGAAGGGAAAAGTGAATCAACAACAGGATTGATCTTTGCAAAAACACGTTTAGCAGAATCTGATCCGACATCCGCCATCTGGAAGCTGATGCGTGTGAAGCGGAAAGAAGTATCAAGAAATGCGCTGAGCTTTTGTACCTGCACCGAATCTAATTTTCCGCTGTTACTTTTTGGCTTAAAGTAATCTGCTATCGTGCTTTTGTCGATGAGATTATTCGGAAGTCGGTAAGCAGCTTTTCTTCCGTCCTTTAATGCCTGGTAGGCGAATTTTGTTGCTTCAACAACTGAAACCGGTTTTGAAAATTCAGGTCGGCGCGAAACAAAACGCTGTAGTGAATCGATGCTTTCTAAAACAGCACCTTCCTGGTCAAAAATATTTCGCGGACCAAGAGTATCAGCAGCATAATCTTTTGGATTCGGCGTAATTCCTTTTTTTGCAAGCTCTTGTTTTTTTGCAGCTGTCAATTGTTCTTTTACTTCGATTGCAACTTCAAATGGTAAAACGCCACCAAAATGTTTTTCAAAGAATTTTAAATCGGTATAGATCGGATCGTCTTTAGGAAGATCATCAACGACATAACCATTAACCTTAATGTTCAGGAATCCGAAAATCGATATAACAGTAACAATGGTAACACCGATGTAAATAGCAGGACGATGATTGTGAACAAGCCTGTCGATCATTGACATCAGCTTATTGATGCGCTTGCCTTTTAAGTGCGTCATCTGTTTCGGCTTCGGCTCTGGCAGATAGCTGAAGATGATCGGTGTTAAAATAACTGCAATGAAATAAGTCGTCATTACGTTGATCGCGGCAACAATACCGAACTCAACGAGCATGGAACTATTTGTAAAATAGAATACACCAAAGCCGATTGAAGTGGTTAAGTTGGCAAGGAAATTTGAAAGACCCACTTTCTGCACCATGCGGGTAAGCGCTTTGGTTTTATTTCCGTGCAATAAAAATTCTTCCTGGTATTTATTTATAAGGAAAATGCAATTCGGAATTCCGATGATCACAATGAGCGAAGGAATTAATCCTGTAAGAATCGTGATCTTATAATCGAGCAGCGCAATTGTTCCAAGCGACCATGCCAAACCTACAAGCACAACAACGATCGAGAAAAACACTGCGTTGAAATATCTGAAGAAGATAAAAAGAATGAGTGCAGTAATTAAAACAGAGAGCACAAGGAACAAAGTTGATTCGCCCGAAATTTTGCGCATATACTCTGTTCGTATATATGGCATTCCGGAAAAATGCATTTCAATATTATTTGCTTTTCCGAATTCAAGCGCTTTCTCTTTTATTTTTCCGACGATGCTCAGACGGTTTTTGGTGTTCAGCTCTTTTTGAGAGAACGTAACTACCATTACGGTGACATGCTCTTTTTTATTTATAATTAATCCTTCATAAAAAGGCAAACTATAAATGATCTTTTTGATGCTGTCGACTTCTGCCTGTGTTTGCGGAAGCTGTGAAACGATTGGTTTGTACTCAAATTTCTGCAGGCTGTCGTTCGGAAAAACATTGAATAGTTTTCCTGTCGACATTATTTCCTGGATGCCATAAATATTTTTAATTGTGTCGCCGAGGATGATCCATTCTCTGAATTTTTTCAGCTCGAACATTGTTGAATCCTGGAAGCCCATAATGAGCACATTTCCATCTTCGCCATAACGCGCTTTGAACGCTTCATAACCGATGTAAAGAGAATCGTCAACAGGAAGAACGCGGGCATATGTGTAAGAAAGGGCGAGCTTTTCTTTCGCCTGCCAGATCATAAATCCACTCACGATGAGCATGACGATGAGAATCGAAACGCGGTTCCTTAAAATGAAGTGAGATAATTTAGCCCACATAGAAGGTCAAAATCACAGCAAAAGTGTTGCCTGTCGGCGTTTTTGGAGAATGGGTAAAAGTAAGAATTTTAAGGTGAAGCACGTGATGAAAGCACAATAAATGCTTCTTATTGATTGCCTGGTCAAACCGGGTCCGGAAGGATTGGCGGAACTGTATGGAAATACATGTGCTGCAAGCATTTGGTGAGGCTTGCGGGCGAAATATTATTGGCATCTTTACAGGGAAATGCAGCAAATTTCCCTTCTACGACTCTTCCTGATTTTTATTAAAATAGGCTTTACCTCGTTCGGTGGAAACATTGCGCTTGTTGCTGCTGTGCGAAAAGATCTGTGTGAACGACGGAAATTATTGAGCGATGAGCAGGTACTGGATTTCACAACGCTCGGAAATATTTTGCCCGGTCCGCTTGCAACGAACGTGGTTTCTGCCTGCGGTTACAGCATTCGTGGATTACCTGGCGCGCTGTTGGGTGTGCTGGGCATTGTGCTTCCCGCGCTCGTGCTGATTTGTGTTTTAGCCGATATTTATTTTCGAAACGGTCAATCCGAAACATTGCTGAAAATATTTGCCGGATTATTACCGGGCGTTGCAGCCATCATTGCGGCAACAGCGTGGTCGCTTTCGAAGAAAAACATTAAAAATCCACTGCAGGTTTTTATTTTGTTTGCAGCAGGAGCGGCAATTTTATTTTTCAATGGATTCCTTGTTACGCTTGGAGTAATAATCGTTGCAGGTGCAATCGGGTATTTCTTTTTCAATGCAAAGAATACAGTCAGGGAGCAAAGGATCTTACCGTCTTCCGAACGAAAAAGATCACATACCCCTGTGCTTGCAGTAGCAACACTTTTACTTTGCGGAATTTTAATTTATGCTTTTCATCCTGCCTCCTTATTCTGGCAAGAGCTGCGCATGCTTGGATTAACGTTCGGTACGATGAGTGTTACATTATTTGGTGGCGGATATGTTTTTATTCCTGCTATTGAAAAAGTAGTAGTTGGAACTCATCATTGGGTTTCTTCCAAAGAATTTGCAGATGGAATTGCAATGGGACAAATTACTCCTGGCCCTGTTGCGATAACGGCTTCATTTGTCGGTTATAAACTTCGCGGTATCTGGGGCGCAGTTGTTTCGGCCA
>JBKJMR010000443.1:0-3764 GCA_046596275.1 Bacteroidia bacterium
CGGGGATGTATAGTTCTAAGAGCGGGAGACCTAGTTTTAATTAGAGTTCAGGCTGAAGCATGGAGACTGTGTAAGTCCAAGCTGAAGCATGGAGACAGTGTAAGTCCAAGCTGAAGCATGGACTTACACTGTCTGTTTATGATTGTTCCGGTATTTGTTTGGATTTAAAGCCATATTTACTTTCTTTGCTTTAAATCAAACTCCCCGTTATGCGTAACATCTTTTTCCTCGCTCTTCCAATATTTATTTACTCTTCCTGTACTCCTGATATAAAAGGAGAGAATCCGCGTAATCCGAAAAATTGTTTTTGTGTTGATACGACAAAAGGCGATGCACTTTGTTGGGATATTCCGCATGAGATCGACAATGCAATGTTGCCGGGAACTGCTTACAAATCGGTGCTCTCTCCGAAGTTTCAACCGCCATTTGATTTGTTTTCCTGGCAATCTTTTATTGCGCTGAACTGGCCGGCGAATACAAATGGTACGGCAGATTCAACTTCTTCCATTCTCACTAACTCTTCTTCTCTGCGTGTGTGGGAATGTTACCCGCTTGCTGATACTGTTTTTCAACCGTTGGGTGGAACGCTGAAACTTGTTTTAAAACCGGGAGATGTGAAAGCAGCAAAACAGCTTTATCAAACGACAAAATTTGCTGATGATTTTATTGCTGATCAATTTTTTGAAGCTGATGGTTCTACGTTGATCGATAAAAATCTGAATTACGTTTTGTATGAAGAACGTATCAATGAAGATGAATGGAATTACATTAATCAAAATGGTTTGCGCACGCAGGCAGGACAAATGCTTTATGTGAATAATGTCGGACCAATTACGCTTCCGCAGGGAAAGTACGCCGGTACGTACGGAAGTTCAGGCGGACCTGTTGGCGGAATTGAAATAAAAGCGTCATGGCGTATTCTTGATCCTGCGAAAGGCGATGATACAACACGTTATTATCACCAGCAGGCGCAGGTTTCCATCAGCAGTAAATATACCTGGAGCGGAAAACCTTTGCAGTTTGTTGCAACTGTGGGTTTAGTCGGTTTTCACATCATTCACAAAACAAGCGCATTCAGCCGCGAGATATGGAGCACGTTTGAGCATGTGGATAATGTACCTGACGATTTGCTCGAAGCGCATGATCACCAGCATAATTATTCTTTTTACCAGCCCATTTGTTATAGTTGTCCTATAAACCAACGACCTGATTCTGTAAAGGGAAAAATGGCGATGTGGAATGATACGCCTCCTTATGCTTCTGCTTATGGAATTACCGGAAGAAATGAAGCCGGAAGAGACACGGGCGTTTTCGGAACGCAGGTGCTTCGTCTGTTCCCGATTTTTGTAACAACTGATTCTCTGAACAAACTTTTCCAGGCGAAACTTGCCGGATCTGTTTGGGCGAATTACAAATTAGTCGGAACACAATGGTTCAAAGGATCAACCGATACTCCCGGCGGACCGCAACCACCAAATGCGCCTGCACGACTTGCAAATACAACTTTGGAAACATACGATCAGAGTTTTGCATCGTGCACAACGTGTCATGGATTTGCCTACATCGCAGGTGCAGGAAAAGATTCACTGACAGGCGAAAAATATAAATCTGATTTCAGCTTTTTATTCCGCAAAGCGACGAATCCATCTTCAAATCCACTTGGTCAGCCTGCGAAAAATCCGGCGCCGCCGAAAAAGAAGTGATTTAGATTTATTCCTCAAAGAAAAATTTCTTTTGTCCGAAAGCCGGACGAAGCTCATCAAACCAGGTTGCCTTTTCGTCGTACTCTGCAAAAAAAGGACGTGCAGCCCAATCAGGATTTCGTCCTTGCAGAAACCGGAGTACCATGATTTTCTTCATTCCGTTTTCTGTTGGGATTTCTGAAACGCCAAGCATTTGAACTTTCCCCGGCGTACACGACATGCTCGGTCCGCGAACAGTCCGGCAAATTCCACTCACTTGCTGATACGCTTTCCGGAATACATTCCACGCTTCCACAAGCGGCACTTCAAAATATTCTTTCGCGCCTGTATCGCGTGGAATAAACATGTAATAAGGAATGCACCCGAGCGCAACTTGTTTCTTCAGCATATCGGCCCATACATCTGCGGAATCATTGATGTGTCGAAGTATGGGTGATTGCGTCCGGATCTCAACGCCTGTGTCGCGTATCCTGCTGATTGCTTCCTGCACCGCTCGTGTAGAAAGTTCAACGGGATGACTGAAGTGCGCCATCAGTGCAAGATGTATTCCATTTGCTTTTACTTCTTCGAACAAACGCATCAGGTCATCCGCATCATTATCCGTTGTAAAACGATAAGGCCAATACCCCAACGCTTTTGTTCCGATACGTATCGTTTTCAGATTCGGCAGATTCGCTTTCAATAAAGGTTCGATGTATGTGCGTAAAATTTTTGTGGTCATGATCATCGGATCGCCACCGGTGAAGAGCACATCAGAAACTTCTTCGTGACGCCTGACATATTCCACCAGCTGTTCTGTTTCACGCATCGCGAATTTCATTCCTTCCATTCCTACAAATTGCGGCCACCGAAAACAGAACGTACAGTACGCATGACAGGTCTGACCCTGTGCAGGGAAAAATAAAACCGTCTGCTGATATTTATGCTGGATTCCGGGTAGCTTAACACCATCGAGTTCGGGAACATTATGTTCAATTTGTCCTGCGGGATGCGGATTCAATTGTTCACGAATGTTATTGGCAATAATTTTTATTTGATTTTTATCCGCGTTGCTGCGCATTGCCATTTCCATTTCAGCGAATTGCAGGGGATGCAACATTTCCTTATGTGGAAAAGTCAACCTGAATATGGGATCATTGGGAATATTATTCCAATCAATTAATTCATTGATCACATAACTATTTACTTTAAAGGGAAGAACGTTTGCAACAACTTCCATGCTGAACAATTCTTCTTCACTTAATTTTTGCAACTGTGGAATTTGCCTGAAATTAGAAAGTGAATATGATTTATAAATTGCGGGCCTGCTTTGGATTACTTCGGTCATCATCATAGGTAGAGTTATTAATAAATGAAAATCATAAAGAATGAAATGGTACAAAAATCCTCCAGGGAATAGCTCCGGCCAACCAGCAGAAGAATAGATTTAAATCTTTGCGAAACGATCAGCAGCAATGCAAATTCAATGCATTGTTTAAGATTACCTCCTGTAAAAATAGATCGTTGGTTATCCTGAAACGGTGACTTATATCAATCCTTGATTTCTTTATGAAATTTTTAAGAATTGATTTTGCCGGACAATTAAAAACAACTGTTTCCTGCCGAACCAGGAAAGCAGTGTTTCGGCAGGATTAAACAGTTGTAAATTCTGATAATTGATGTGAAGGAATCGCCAATTACCAGAGTTGCGTCATTTGGTATTACAAATGTAGACGAGGTAACTTTTAGATTCGGTGACTTTTGTCAACACTGGTAAAATTATGCTCTAAGATTATTCAATAATCATTTTCAATGTATCAGCTTGCGTTCTCACTTTCAGCCAGCCTTCGAGTTTTTTTGCTTCTGATGCAACAGGCTTTTTACTGAATTTTACAAAAGCTGTAGTGACTGTGTCAGAATTATTGGCGACAACATTATAATACACACTATGCTGGATGCTTAATGACAACACATTTTCATTCAGTGTTTTTAATTCACCTGCAATCGTTTTCACAGGAAGAGTATGCTTTTTGTAATCTGAAAGCTTATTCTGCAATCCTAAAATTATTTTATCTTTTTCAT
>JBKJMR010000501.1:0-3216 GCA_046596275.1 Bacteroidia bacterium
TTGGTGAATACCCTGGAAGAGATGATTCCGGGCAATTATTTTTTCTTCTCGGAATTGCCATTCTTTTTTTATCGGCTTTGCTACTTTTCATTCTGCACATGAAAACCACGATAAAAGAAGGCGCTGTGTTTATTGATGGCAGCTTATCGTCGAAAAAAGTGCGCGTTGATCTGAAAGGAATTGCATCTGCAAAAAAGATCCGTTTCCGTCCTTCTATTTTTAATCGCCCCGTATATAACCTGCACAGCAAAGGCCGCGTTCGTTTTTACACGTATGGAAATGAAGCTGTAGAAATGACAACAAGAGACGGCTTCATTTATCGCATCGGCACTCAAAAGCCGGATGAATTGTTATCTGTTTTGGAGAAATATATTCAGAAGAAATAATTCAAGATTAGAAAATTCGAAATTCGAAAATTCCACGCCCTACATTATTCGGATCTTCAAATTTTCAAATCTTCGAATCCTGATTCCCTTATCTTTACAATTGTGCTGAAACTCAATGAAGGTTATACTCCCCGGTGGATCGTTTTATTGATCGACCTCGCTATTGTATTTGCGGGGATCATTATAGCTTACCTGCTTCGTTTTGATTTTTCTATTCCGCAGGTAGAGATCGATGCATTTCCGCTGGTTTTTTCTTTGATCACCGGTATTCGTCTTGTCAGCTTTCTTATTGCAAAAATTCCGTGGGCGGTGGTACGTTACATGGGACAACGTGATGCTGTGCGGATTCTTGTGACCATCATGCTCGGCACAGGACTATTTTTTCTTGTGAATCAATTAACGATGCGGGTGATCACCGGAACGTACGTCATTCCCCACTCTATTATTTTCATCGAGTTTCTTGCGACCACTTTCGGGATGATCGGCAGCAGGCTTCTTTATAAAGCGATGTATATGGAATTAAAAAATCCATCGCGTGGAAAAAGAAGCGTCATCATTTTCGGCGCCGGCGAATCGGGACTCATTACAAAACGAACGCTGGATCGTGATGCGGGGACAAAATACCGCGTGCTTGCTTTTATTGATGATGATCCTGCCAAATACGGAAGAAAGCTGGAAGGCACGACGATCATGGGCCCGGAGAAATTGCCGGAGCTGCTGAAAAAAAATGATGTGGCGCATGTGATCCTTTCGATTCAACAAATTTCTCCTGCGCGGCGACAAGAAATTATTGAGCTGTGTCTTGAAAATAATGCGCGTGTGCTTACTGTTCCGCCTGTGCAAAACTGGATCAACGGTGAATTAAGCTTCCGCCAGATTCGCAAGGTGCGCATTGAAGAATTGCTCGAGCGCGATCCGATCAAACTGAATGAAGATAACATCCGCGAACAGCTGAAGGGAAAAACAATTCTTATCACGGGCGCTGCTGGTTCGATCGGCAGTGAGCTGGTGCGACAGATCGCGAAATTTGAACCAGGAAAATTGATCCTGCTTGATAATGCTGAATCACCGTTGCACGATCTGCAGCTGGAACTCGCAGATACACAACACCAGCTAACATTCGAAGTGGTGATCGGCGATGTGCGCAGCAAAGAGCGATTGGAAAATGTATTCAAAACATTTCGTCCGCAATTGGTTTATCACGCTGCTGCATACAAACATGTGCCGATGATGGAAAACAATCCATCTGAATCGATCTTAACGAATGTGCTGGGAACAAAAATCACTGCTGATCTTTCTGTTCAGTACAACGTGGAAAAATTCGTAATGATCTCTACGGATAAAGCGGTGAACCCGACGAATGTAATGGGCGCTTCAAAACGTATTGCTGAAATTTATACACAGGCGCTCAGCAATGAAAACAAACAAACCAAATTCATCACAACACGTTTCGGAAATGTGCTGGGCTCTGTTGGCTCTGTGATTCCGCGCTTTCGTCAGCAAATAGAAAACGGCGGACCTGTTACGATCACTGACCCGGAGATCACGCGTTATTTTATGACAATTCCTGAAGCGTGCCGTTTAGTTCTTGAGGCAGGCTGCATGGGAAATGGCGGTGAGATCCTGATTTTTGATATGGGAAAATCGGTGAAAATTATTGACCTCGCGAAAAAAATGATCCAGCTTTCGGGATTAACAATTGGCCGCGATATTGAAATTGTAACTACAGGTTTGCGTCCGGGAGAAAAATTGTATGAAGAATTATTGAATGATAAAGAAAATACATTGCCAACACATCATGAAAAAATAATGATTGCAAAAGTGCCGACGTATGATTTCAAAAAAGTGAGTGAAGAGCTGAATGAACTTGTTTCGCTTTTTAACTCGCAGGATAACATGGAGATTGTGAAAAAGATGAAGGAGATTGTGCCGGAGTATAAGAGTAATAATTCTGTTTTTGAGAAATTGGATAAGTGAAGGGGAACGAATTACGAATCAAAACGAATTTACGAAGGGTTTGGGGGAACGAATTACGAATCAAAACGAATATACGAACACTTCAGAGCAATTTCCTCAGCGTTCCTTGCGTCCCCGCGCCTCCGCGTTAAAAAAAATCGCACCAGTTAATTTCTATCTTCAGAAATTTTTCTTGCGTGAGGGATAGCAGTGTAAAGCCCGGACTGTGAAGTGAGCTTGCCTCTACTTCACAGGAGGACTTGCAACGGATAGCCCGACCTGACGCAGGAAGGGCACGCCCAACTTATTCTCGCACAGAGCACAGAGTTTGCGGAAAGATCGCTGAGTCTTTATTCGCACATTTTTAATTTGCACATTTGATGTATGAAACATAAAACACCTATACAACTTCGCTTTAAAGACATTGATGCATTGGGACACGTGAATAATGCGAATCATCTTTCTTTTTTTGAGCTGGCGCGGATTAATTATTTTAATGATGTGATAAGCGCGGAAATTGATTGGGAGAATGAGGGAATGATACTTGCGCGGGTGACGGTGGATTATAAGCAGCCGGTACTTTTGCAGGATAAAATTGCAGTGTACACCGGACTTGTGAAAACAGGAAACACAAGCTTTGAGCTGGAATATAAACTGGTGCGTGAAGAAAAAGACGGAAGTGAAACGATTATGTCGGTAGGCACTTCGGTGATTGTGTGCTACAATTACAAAGAGAAAAAACCTGTAAAAATTCCGGAATTGTGGGTGGAGAAAATGAAGCAGGAGCTAGTGTAAATAGTTTACCTGCTCCAAATTCACTTTGTACTGATCATCGTTTATCTGTTTATTAAAATACGCGTACGTTACTTGTTTG
>JBKJMR010000685.1:0-9374 GCA_046596275.1 Bacteroidia bacterium
TCCAATACAAAATGCCCGTAAAAAACACGGCGCAAGCAATCAAAAGTCTCGAAAGACGACTTGATTTGGGAGAATTTTCCACTTTATTCATATATATAGGTGCAGTATTTTGCTTTAGATGCAATTTAGGGGGAAATTCCATAAAGAAAAGGGAAGGCGGGACAGGTGGCAGGTGACAGGTGAAGTTGTTGTAAAATCACCTGTCACTTGTCACCTTTTGTCACTTGTCACAAACCTTCCAAGATCAACTTCTTTTGGTATTTCTTTCTCATTTTCAATATGTTCTATCAACTTTTCGGCCAGCCACGGACATAATAAAACTGCTTTGCTTCCCATTCCGTTCATCATCGAAACATTTCTGTATTGCGGATGTTTTCCGATTATCGGCCGGCGATCTTGCACAGCAGGGCGAATTCCGGCGAAATGTGCGATGACTTTTACCGGCGCTTTTACGAATTTTTCAAGTCTTGAAAGCAAATCTGCAATCGCTGATTCGGTCGGAATTTCATTCACTTCATCGTTGTCGAATGTTGAGCCGAGGACGAAATTTTCTTTTTCGAGTGGTAGTAAATAAGCCCCGCGGTTTAAAACTTCTGTCAATGGAAGATCCGGGATGTGGACGTGCAGTAATTGTCCTTTCGCGGGTTTGATCGGAACAAACGCAAACAATGGATTTTTAGTGATTAAATGTCCTTCGCAGAAAATGATGTGTTTAGCTGAAATTTTTTTGTCGTAAATAATTTCGTCAGCTACTATTTCCAGGTTGTTGTGTTCGAATTTTTCTTCGAGGAAATTATTTCCTGATTTTAATTTATCAGAAACAATTTTTATCAGCGATGCCGTATCTACACTTCCACCATTATTTACAACTCCGATTCCATAAGGCGAAAGAACTGTTTCCCCGAATGGATTTTCAAGAATTTTTTCATCCGCCAACAAACCTGATTTTTCGACACACGCTTTTTCCCATAAGGAACGTTCATCCTCGCTCGTAAATATTTTCAGGATCTTTCTTTCGGTGAAAATTTTTTGCTCTGATATCTTTTCTGCAAAACCATACAGCTCCTTTGCCGCATCAATCATTTCCACTGCGCGCCAGTTATTCATCATCTGCCGGAAATTGAACGGGTTATAAACGCCGGCAGCAATTCTCGAACTTGAAGAAAGTGCTTGCTGATCGATAACCGTTACCGATTTTCCCCTCCGCATCAGCACAAGCGCCATCACACTTCCGGCAATTCCCTGCCCGATGATGAGGTAATCGGTTTTTTTCACACGGCAAAAGTAGGGGAAAAAGGTTGGTCGAAAAAAAGGTTGGTGGTTGGTGGTCGGAAAAAAGTTGGTAGTCGTTGAGATAACGACAGCAACCCCGACCCTTTCCCACCAACCTTTTTTACCACCTACCACCAACCTTTTTAAAACTAATGCACTACATTCAATCTCGTAGTCGATTTCATTCCTTCCGAGATCAATTCAAGTATGTAGATGCTATTCGCAAGCATTTCGACGTCAATGTCAACTTCCTGTTTTCCTGCTGTCATCATGCTGCGTTTTTCTGTGCGAACCAACATGCCGGCCTGGTTGTAAATATTTATTGTTACGTCTGAACTGCCTGGAAGATTAAAGCTAATCCTGGCCATTGAAGAAGCGGGATTCGGGAAGAGATTAATTGCGGCAGGCAAACTTAGCTGGTTAGAAATGCCAACCGGGCTTATACTGTAAGCCGCCTGTTCTACTTGTCTTGATGTGCTATTCTGGATGAAACAAACAACAGCAAGTTGATTGATGTCGTAAATGTAGCTGGGAACAGCAACTGCGAATGTGTATGTCGCGAACTGTCCCACCGTCCAGTTGTTCGTCATAGCGGTTCCGGCTGTTCCCGGAATCATTTTGCGCACTACATTATAAAAATCCCTTTCGCCATTCGATCCCGGAGGTGTCGCAAATTGAATGTGCTTTTCGATAAGAACCGTATGCAAACGCAGCGCAGTTGAGATCGCGTAAGTCTGCGTTGCGGTTGCATGAACGGTAATAAAAACAGAATCCTGGTTAGCATTCAGTGTGTGTTCAACAGCAAGATCGAACGGTGATGTAACGACGGAATATTCGTTGTTGATCGTTGGCTGATTGAGGTTAGCCGGAGCACCGACATAACTTGAACCGGTTACAGCCGCACCATCCATCAATGCATACGGAACACTGCTAACATTATAATAATTAACCCGCGAGGAAACGTTGGTGTATTGCGCATTCATGGGATCAACCCCCGGCCAGCTTGTCTGGTATTTCAGCGAAACAACCTTGGTGGTATTGGCAGCAAGCAGTGTATTGAACTGCGGATTAGCGGCAGCGCAAGGACCGCATGATGCCTGCGTGAATTCCTCCACAAGTACAAGGCGCTGTGATTGTGCAGAAGCCAAAACTACCAGTGAGGCTGATACAAGACTTACGTAAAGTTTTTTCATTGCTTTGGTTTTAAATGAAGAATTCGTAAACGAATAGGATACAAGTTACAAAATTTATGTAATGCCCGGAATTGATTTAGGGAGGCGTACACCCCAACATTTTTCATACCTTTCGCACCGCTAAACTCTCCAAAAACCACACTTAAGAAATCACACTATGAACATAGGTTTAATTGTTTTAGGCGTCTTCGCTTTCCTGCTTCTCATTTTATCATTCGTAACCATTCAGCAGGGAATGGTTGGTGTTACTACCATTTTCGGAAAATACCGTCGTGTTCTTCCTCCGGGACTGAACCTGAAAATTCCATTTATCGAAAGACTTTACAAACGAATTTCAATTCAGAACCGTTCTGCTGAATTAGGATTCCAGGCTGTAACAATTGACCAGGCGAATGTAAATTTCACTGCGATGTTGCTTTATGCTGTTGTTAACCAAAGCGAAGAGACGATTAAAAACGTTGCTTTCAAATTCGTTAACGATCAGAATTTAATGCAAGCGCTTGTTCGTTCTATCGAAGGATCGGTTCGTGCATTCGTTGCAACTAAAAAACAATCAGAAGTTCTTGCGCTTCGCCGCGATATCGTTGAAGCGGTAAAAGACCAGCTCGATACCATTCTCGAAGGCTGGGGTTATCACCTCATCGATCTTCAGCTGAATGATATTACGTTCGATGAAGAAGTAATGCGTTCGATGGCGAAAGTGGTTGCTGCGAATAACTCGAAAGCTGCTGCTGAAAATGAAGGTCAGGCATTATTGATCACAAAAACCAAAGCTGCTGAAGCGGAAGGTAACGCGATCAAGATCCAGGCGCAGGCGGAAAAAGATGCGGCTCAATTGCGCGGTCAAGGTGTTGCGTTGTTCCGTGAAGAGGTTGCTAAGGGTATGAGCTCTGCCGCTAAATTGATGACGGATTCAAATCTTGATGCGTCATTAATTCTTTTCAGCATGTGGACAGAGGCCGTGAAAAATTTCGCGGAGCATGGAAAAGGAAACGTAATTTTCCTTGATGGCTCAACCGAAGGAATGGAAAAAACCATGCGCCAGATGATGGCAATCGGGCAAATGGATTTGCGCGATCTGAATAAGAAAAAATAAGCTTTAGTAAATATAAACCGAATAGAAAATTCCCATATCCTTATAGCGATATGGGAATTTTTTTGTTCAAATTAATACTGCCGCATTCTGTATATTTGGAATAGAACAATGGGAATTATCAAAAAAATAAGCTCGGGGCGAGTGAATAATAAACGGCCTGTCCAGATCATCGGGCGTCGCGAAATGGTGAACTTTCCTGATCTCGGTCTTTTTGGTTTGGTCGCCAAGATCGATACCGGTGCGAATACAACCGCTTTGCATTGTCATGATGTGCGCGTTGAAGACGGTGTTTTGTTTTTCAAGCTGCTGGATGAATCGCATCCTGAATATGATAATCGTGAACATCGCTTCGAACAATTTGAAGAAAAGCTTATTCGTAATTCATTCGGTCAATCGGAATTGCGTTATATCGTTCGCACAACTATTGTCATCGGAAAACGTAAAATACGTTGTATCGTTTCCCTTTCTGATCGTGCGCAAATGCGTTACCCGGTTTTGATCGGCCGACGCTTATTGAAAAAGCGTTTTAATGTAGATGTATCTTTAGTAAATGCCCTTTCGGATCAAATAAAATAATTAATATGCGCATCGCAATTCTATCCCGTAACGGAAATCTCTACTCGACCAACCGCATTGTCGAAGCCGGTGAAAAACGCGGAC
This sequence comes from Bacteroidia bacterium, assembly GCA_046596275.1. Classification (GTDB taxonomy): domain Bacteria; phylum Bacteroidota; class Bacteroidia; order Palsa-965; family Palsa-965. Next base: position 4,222 of record JBKJMR010000685.1, read on the forward strand.
ATGAAATGAAAGTCATCGATCACCAGAAATGTGTGCTCGTGATTGAATCCAACAATCCGCGGATTATTTACAAAGGCGTTGAGCTGGAAAAATTTGACGCCGTCATTCCGCGTATCGGTGCGAGCGTAACTTTTTATGGCGCAGCGGTTGTTCGTCAATTCGAGCAGATGCATGTTTTTTCCACCGTCGAATCACAGGCATTAGTTCGTTCGCGCGATAAATTGAGAAGCTTACAGCTGATGGCCAAAGCCGGAATCGGAATGCCGAAAACTGCATTTGCTTCAAGTCCGAAAGATATTGACGCTGTAATCAAAGAAGTTGGCGGTGCGCCGGTGGTGATAAAATTGCTGGAAGGAACACAAGGCATCGGTGTTATTCTTGCAGAAACACATAACTCCGCGAAATCAGTTATCGAAGCATTTCTTGATGTCGAAGTAAATATTCTTGTGCAGGAGTTTATCAAAGAAGCAAAAGGTGCTGACGTTCGTGCATTCATTGTCGACGGAAAAATTGTCGGGGCAATGAAAAGACAAGGTGCGGAAGGAGATTTCCGTTCCAATTTACACCGCGGCGGAAAAGCTTCTCTTGTTGAATTAACTGCCGAAGAAAAAGCCACTGCAATTAAAGCAGTAAAAAAAATGGGCCTCGCCATCGCCGGTGTCGACATGCTGCAAGGCGCACGTGGTCCGCTGGTAATGGAAGTAAATTCATCTCCCGGACTCGAAGGAATTGAAGCAGCAACAGGCGAAGATATCGCTGGTAAAATTATCGAGTACATCGAACGGAATGAATTTCATGCACACATTTAAATAGGGAACGAATTACGAATGAAGGCGAATGTACGAATCCATGAACCATTCAAATATCATGGGAACGAATTACGAATCAAAACGAATGTACGAATCCATGATGATGAACATTTTTTCTACCATTCATGGGAACGAATTACGAATCAAAACGAATATACGAATCCAAGAGCCATTCAAATTTCATGCGAACGAAGTGATTATACTAACAGAGAAATCTCACCAAAAGAACATTCGTACATTCGCCTTCATTCGTAATTCGTTCCCCCCTTCCCATGGGTAAACCATTTCACATTCAAGGTCTGACGATTGATGCCGGCGAACATGCGCAGGTGATTTTGAATATTTATAAATTACCTACGCACACGTTAATTGAAATTCCTGTTTTTGTTTTTAACGGAGAAAAGCCTGGACCGACAATTTTATTTCTTGCGGGAATGCATGGCGATGAAATCAACGGAATTGAAATTGTGCGCAAGCTGATCAAACGTGATGATGTGCGCAAACCGAAAAGCGGTTGTATTGTTGCAATTCCTGTTATCAATATTGTTTCCTTTTTATTAGGCACGCGTGATCTTCCGGATGGGCGTGATCTCAATCGTTGTTTTCCCGGATCACGAAATGGTTCGCTTGGAAGTCGCATTGCGCATGATTTGATGGAAACGATTATTCCGCAAATCGATTTCGGAATTGATTTTCACACGGGTGGATCCAAGATTTTTAATTTTCCGCAGATACGTTGCGTATTCGAGAACAAGAAAAACTTAGAATTGGGGAAAATATTTTCACCGCTGCTGGTTTTAAATTCTCCTTTTCGTGAAAACACTTTGCGCCTGGCTGCTTCTAAGCTCGACAAGCCCATTCTTGTTTTTGAAGGCGGGGAATCGAACCGTTTCGATTATGAAAGTGTGGAAGAAGGTTTAAATGGTTGTTTGCGTGTGCTGCGTCATTACAAAATGATAAAGACCGAAGAGGTAAAAGCAAGACCTACAGTTTTCCTTAAAAGATCTTCATGGGTGCGTGCAAGAAGTTCGGGTTTATTTCACACCACGAAAAAATCAGGAACGCATATTAAAAAAGGCGAAGTGCTAGGGATGATCTGCGATCCTTACGGAGAAGTGGAGCATGAATTACATTCACCCGTTGATGGATTTATTATCGGCGTGAACAATAAACCGATCGTCAACCAGGGAGATGCTTTGATTCATATTGGGGAGGAAAAATGATTACGGATTACGGGATTACCGATTACCGGTTCGTTGAATGTGGGGATGAATACTGATTACTGGATATTTGAAAAAAATTGGAGTTTTAGAATTTTGGTTTATGTTTGCGGCCTGAAAAAATTTTGTAGTTACGTTTAATATCTAATCTTTATTTATGAAATCAGGTAATTTAATTGTTGATCTTACATTTCAATTCTCTCTGGACATTATTGTTTACACAGATGTACTCGATGAAAAACGAAAATGGAAATTATCGAAACAGCTGTTCCGTTCAGGAACTTCAATAGGAGCGAATGTTAAAGAAGCGCAATTCGGCGAAAGCAAAAATGATTTTATTCACAAGCTGAAAATTTCCGAAAAAGAGGCGGAAGAAACAGCGTATTGGCTTTTGTTATGCAAAAAATCAAAAGGGTATCCTGATCCCGGAAAATTGCTAGCTGATATCGAAAGCATACAACGTGTTTTAGGAAAAATAATCTGCACAATGAAAAAGAATCGTTCAGCAGCCTGATAATCTCGTAATTGGTAAGCTGTAATCCCGTAATCTGTAATCAACGGCTACAGCAATTTCTAACTGCAAAGGAAATGCAATTGCAAGGAAGAAGTCATTTCTTCCCCCACTTCCTTCTTGCCTCTTCTTCTGTTTCCGGTGGCACAAAACGATTCGGATTATTTTGCTTTAATGCTTCTTCAAACGCAGGATTGATTTCCGGTGGCGGATAATTTATGACCGGTTCGGGCTGCGGGTATTGCATTTGCACCTGCATGATCTCTGCCAGCTCAAGTGTGTGTTTTTTTATTTTGAATAGATGGACGAGCCTGCTGATATTGCTTACCAGCGCAACCAAAATTCCGAAGTTTGGAATTAACGCACAACAAAGTAAAATGTTTGCAGTAAATCCGGAACTTAATCCTGGCCGCGGTTCTCCCGGAATAATTCCACGACGGATATATTCTTTTCCCAAACTTTCCGCCACACTTTGAACGACTGCAAATTGCCAGTACAATCCGAAAAAGGGAATAAATGTGAGCCAGACATTTTTCGGCTTCATTTTATTGAAAGGAAAAACCAGCTCCAGCGCACGCTGCATCATCTGCAACCAGAAGGCTGTAACGATTCCCCATGAAATAAGAAGAATCCACCAAAGCCACTCGACAAAACCATCTAGCAGGAAACTGATCATCGCACCGAAATTACTGTTTTTGTCCTGATGGCGCCCAGCGATCTATTCCATCATTATTTTTCTCCGGATTTTCGGCAACATTATCTGCAAAAGGAACATTCGGCATAAATGGAATGTTTGAAAAATCTTTCGCTTCGGAAACGGTGTTTGTATTTGCTACAGGTACAAACGGCGTTTGTGGCACGAATGGAATGTTTGTATAAGAGGAACGTAATTGTTCAGCAATAGCTTCCTGTGTTTGCGGCAAAACATAATCCGATTGAAAAGCAGTTGCAACAATTTGATTCATCACCGGAATTTGTCCGAATGCAGTTGTCGGATCAAGCTCTTTTTCGAGACGTTCGCGGAAGGAATTGAGTCTGTTGGTATGAAGATACATGCAGAGGATCATAGCGAGCGTCGAAAAAAATCCGATGCCGGGATGCATAGGTACAAACACACGAATAATAAATGAAACGCAGATCACAACACCGGCAACAATTCCTAATTCAAGGGCGGGCCGATTTTCATCGCTATGCCATCCGCGACGGTGATATTCACGCGCAATCGAATCGCTTAAACGTCCAACACAAACGAATTGCCAAACCAATCCGAAAAGCGGAATAAAATTCAACCAAACTGTTTCAGGTTCTGCGCTTCTTGAAACGGGGTGGCAAGCCGTCATCGCTCGTTGCATGCTGCGAAACCAAAGAACGCTGAACGTAATAAATATTCCTGCTTCAATGATGTATAGAAATATTAAAAGCCAGGGAATGGAGTCTTCAACTATCATACTATTCGTTCACTACCAGTTTTATATTTCCTGTTGTCTGACCTTCCGAACGAACACTACAGAAATAAATACCCCCTGCAAGTGTACCACGGTCGATTGTAATTGATGCTGCACCATTTGTATTCCGCGTTAGCACAATTCTCCCGGTTGCATCAGTCAAAAGTACTTCACAATTTTTTCCCCTGGATGAAGCAGGTAAAATAATTTGAACAGCTTCTGTGAATGGATTCGGGTAAGCTGCAATCTCATTCGGATTAATTTCCAAATTATTTACAGACGATGGAACTGCAATCGTATTTGATGTTGTATTGGTAACAACAGCAGGATTGAAATCGAAATAAATATAGGCTGTGTTTTCAATCGTAGTTCCTATTGGTAAACCGGGATTTCTTTTGATTTTGTACTTGACAAAACCGTGGCTCAAAGGTTCATTGTGATTGCTGTCGGGCAACATGATGGTGTGAAAATTAAAACGGATTATTCCATTACCACTCATCTCTAATGTATACGGATGGCTTGATGCGCCCGGTACAAGCGTTAAAGGATCAAGATATTGCGAAAGCGTATCGTCAATGTAAATGGTGTAGGCAGTATCGTTTCCTGTATTCTGAAAACGGATGGTGTAAGAAAGAAGCGAATCGCCGGGTGTGATATTTCCAACAGAATCCATTCCGGCTGCATAACACGCTTTATCATTCGGATCCCATGAACCAACAATTATCCTGAATTCATCATCGCCATTATCAATCGGAGTTTGGTCGCCTGTATTCGGATTGATTGCGGAAGAATAAAACAACGGCCGGCCGAGATAACCACCATTTTGAATGGTCGGCACTTGCAGGTCAACCTGGATCAACCCTGTTTGTCCCGGCAATAACGTTCCGGTGTTCCATTCCAGATACGCCTGGTTATTTATTGAAGGAGCTTGTGTGGATGAAATGAAAGATAAAATAGAATCAAAAACAAGATTGACCGTTGTATTCGGAACAGTAACAGATCCTACATTCCAGTAATGAATGTTAACCGTATTCGGAAATCCTGCACGCGGATTTAATGACATACCCACAGAAACGCGGAGATCCTGCATTCCCGGAGTTAGTGTTCTTCCAAAATCAATATTGGCAATGGTGCGATAAGCGTTTCGGCATCCGGTGGAGTTGCGCCG
>JBKJMR010000044.1:0-11228 GCA_046596275.1 Bacteroidia bacterium
CAGGAAGGAATTATGGAATCGAGCTTACAGTGGAAAAATTTTACAGCAAAGGATATTATTTTTTGCTAACCACTTCACTCTATCGCGCCTACAGCACATCGTGGGATAAAGTAGAACGGCAAACTGCATTCTCGGGAAATTATGTTGTGAATTTACTTGGCGGAAAAGAATTCAAGCTCAGTCCGAAAAACACACTTTCACTCGATCTGAAAATGAATACCGCCGGTGGAAAAAGATATATCCCTGTCGATCTCGACGCGTCGGCTGCTGCTGGTTATGCTGTCTATGATCTGAGCAGGGCGTATGCTGATCGTTACGAAGGTTATTTCAGGATCGATGCAAAAATCGGATTCATTCGCAATGGAAAAAATATCACACAACAATGGTCGATCGAATTCCTGAATGCGACGAATCACAATAACGTCTTTTCAAAAGTGTATGATCCTGCAAGCAATACAGTTTACAATAATTACCAAACCGGATTGTTAATTGTGCCTTGTTACAGGATTTCGTTTTGAGGAAAGTCATTTTCTTTCATGAGTCTCTTGCTTCGGAAAAGAAAACAAGGGTCTCATAAAACAAATACAGGTATTCAGAAAGATTATTTCGGAGAAGGTTTAAGATAGAATTACTTCACGCAAAATTCTAAAACTTAAACCTCCTTCTCATGAAAAAATTAGTACTTCTGTTTGTTATTCTGAGTTCGCTTGCAACGTTTTCATCAGGTTGTAAAAAAGATGGTTGCACCAATGTCAATGCATGCAATTATGATCCTGATGCAGAAAAAAATGATGGCTCCTGTATTGAAAAAGGCAAAGTCACCTTCTGGCAAAGCTCAGCGACAAGCTATAATTATACAGATGTTACTATCAATGGCTCCACTTCTACCATCAACGTAGATCTTCCCTCCTCACCTTCCTGTGATGAATCAGGCTGTGCAAATTTCACTTTGTGTCCAGGCACATATAGTTTTTCTGCTGTAGAGCAATCACCGGGAACTGCAACCTGGAACGGCGCTGTTACAATCACGGATAATGGTTGTATCAGGTTTCAGCTTCAATAAAAGAACAACCCGTTTACTTGTTTCAGAATCGACTATTGCTTAACTCATCATTCAGCACAATGTAGTGATGCTTAAATTATTAATTATTTGTTTTTCTAAACCAAACAAAACATGAAGTCAATCTCCCTTCCCCACTATGCAATTATATTATGCGTCCTGATACTTGGTTCATGCACATCCTTAAAGCAAATTGGTAGTTTAAATATGGTTTCTCAAAGAAACGTAGACTCTAAAACCGAATATGTTTTATTACAAGCTTATGCAGGTAGCAGTGATCATGATCTTAAAGCATCAAGGGCAACAACGCTGGAGGATGCAATTGATCAAACCGTCAAAAAAATTCCAGGTGGTGAATTTTTAAAGAATGCGAAAATTTACCTGGTTGTTCATGGGAAGAGATTTTATTATGCGTGTGTTGGAGATGTATGGGGGATATCCGGAATCACCGCATCTTATAACGGGCTTAAAGCCGGGGACAAAGTAACATGGAAAAATCCCAAATTAATTAAAAGCTCGACTGATGCACAATTCTTAACGGGTGTTATTGTATCAATGAAACCGGGTGAAGGAACAGCAATTGTAAAGAAAGATGACAACGCGGGTACAGTTGAAGTAAAGATTAATGATCTCTCTAAAGTGAATAACTAAAATTAAAACGGCTTAAGATGACGTTGGGTATACCGTGGGTTAACTTATTTTACAACCTTTCGTTGAATCCTCGTTTCTAAAAAGCCGATGGAAACATTGTATTTTTCCCCTTTTTAAATCACCCAGTCACTAAACTTGTCCTGAGCTTGTCGAAGGGTCATTAAATCACCAAATCCTTCTTACTACCAATACTTAATATCCATCTTCACAATATCAATTCCTAACTCCAAATGACACCGATTGATATAAGTGTGGGCAACGCAGAAATTCTTTTCGTAGAGATAGCTGAACTCATCTGTCAGCACATTGTTGTGATATTTTTTCATCGACTCAATCCTTCCCAGCGAATCGTATTTGTAATAAGTTATATCAGCAATTTCATCACCTGCATTTGATGTATAAGAACTTGAAGCAGTTCTGCCGATGTCATCGTAGGTCCATGTGGTAACAATACGAATTCCTCCTGCGGTATACGATTCGCGTGCATCAATAATTCGTCCCTGCTTGTCAAAGAGCATCATCGTTTCTTTATACGGTTTGCCCTCGTCATTCAGGCACAGCTTTTTGATTTGTGTCGGAGAATATTTCTGGTACGAAAAATCTTCCTGCGAAATGATCGTCTGCACACCAAGACGAAAACTCGAATGTCCCTGCGCAGCATTTGTTTCCCTGCAATGAGTTTGTCGCGCAATCGTTCCGTCTGTATTGTACAAATAATACCAGGTGTGATAAAAATCGCCATCACTTTCGCGGCGACACGTTAGCTGATTTTTGTAATCATAATAATAATTTACAAAAACAGTATCGTACACATAATAGTTCCTGACTTCCGACCAAGCCGAACGAACGCGTTTCCCCCTGCGCATAACTGCAGGATGCTGAATCACATCTGTTGTATAATTCCTGATCTTATTTCTCCAGTAAAGCTGGATGCGGCCGATAGAATCAAACTGGTAATATTCTTTTAATCCTTTATCTGCGATGATCCGCTCATCGGGTTTGTACTGGAGATTGGCAAGAATGGATTTTATCTTATAACGATGAATGCTGTCGGAATTAAAACGCACCGGCACGCCAAACGGATCATCATCAACAGGAAGAAACAGCTGCGCAGAAGAAACTGCAGGCAGCAAAAAAGAAATGCAAAGCACCAACACAACACGTCGCGACCAGGCAATACAATTCACAAAATTTTCTGATAGTTTCATCTCTGCGATTTACTCCGCCTGTTTGATCACGTCTGCAATATTTTCAACCGGAAGCTTGCAGGTATTATTCTCACAAACATAAATGAGCGTTTTACCTTCAACAAACCTGTTTTGCAGCAACGGCAATTCAGACGGACCGGGGCTTCCTGCAAAGATTTGATTTGGAAGGTAACGCTTGCGGAGCTCGGCCATCGTTTTATCAACAGTCTTACCAACAATGACAAGCTCCCGGAATGGAAACACAAAATGATTTTGAAGCATCATCCAGTTAGAATAACCTCCGCCATACCCGATCAGCTCCTGCTTCACTTGTCGTAACATTTTCGCCGAACGTTCGGTCCAGTCAGGTTTTCCCATGATATGACCGAGATAAAAAAGATTTTTTGCCATCACCGAATTCGAAGATGGAATAACATTATCCGCTAATTCCATCTTACGAGCAATCAACGCCGGGTCTTCATTGGAAGTGAAGAAAAACATCCCCGACGATTCGTCACTGAAATGCTTAAAGACATATTCGCACAACTTTTGTGAAAGCATCAGCCATTCTTCATCAAAAGTAACCTGGTACAAAGAGATAAATGCATCAATTGTAAAAGCATAATCTTCGAGAAAGCCATTGATGGAGCTTTTATCATTTTTCCAGGAATGCCAGAGTCCGCCATCGTCGCGCAATTGCACATCACGAATGAAGCGTGCATTTTTTAGCGCAGCAAGCAAAAATTCATCTTCACCAAAAACATGGTACGCATCCGCATAACCTTTCAGCATCATCGCGTTCCATGAAGTAAGCGTTTTATCATCAAGGCCAGGGCGAATCCTGAATTCACGAATGCCAAGCAGACGATCATTCACCTTCTGAATTATATCACGCAATTCTTCTACGCTCAAATCATGTTTTTTTGCAATCACTTCTTCGGTTTCTCTTCGCAATAAAATATAATTGCCGTGTTCCCATAACCCTATGCTGTTCACAGAATAATAATCTGCAACGAGCTTAAAATCTTCACCCAGACTTTCTCTCAGCTCTTGCTCTGTCCACACATAAAATTTCCCTTCTTCTCCTTCCGAATCAGCATCGAGCGCAGAATAAAAAGCGCCGTTCTTCGCAGTAAGCTCGCGTGAAATAAATTTTAATGTTTGGTAAACAACATCTTTGTAAAGCTGCTTTCCGCTTGCCTGGTACGCTTCGGAATAAAGTGAAATGAGCTGCGCATTATCATAAAGCATCTTTTCGAAGTGCGGAACTTTCCAGAGAATGTCAGTAGAGTAACGCGCAAATCCTCCACCGATCTGGTCATAAATTCCGCCCATCGCCATTTTATCAAGCGTGAGATAAACATGCTTCTGCAAACTTTCTTCCTGCTGAAAATGCGCAAATCGTAATAAGAATTGATAATTATTCGGCAATGGAAATTTTGGTGCGCGGTTCGGTCCGCCTTCACCATTATCGAAACGCATTTTCCATTGTTCAACAGACAAACCAAGTGTTTCTGCAACAATTTCTTCGCCCGTATCTTCTATTACGACCTGTTCAGTTTGTTTTACACCTTCTGTCAATTCCGCTGCATATTGAAAACATTTTTCCGGATCAGACTTCCAGAGATCAGCAAGATTGAGCAGAATTTCTTTCCATTTTTCTTTTGGAAAATAAGTTCCGCCATACAATGGGCGACCATCCGGAAGTGTAAAACAATTCAACGGCCATCCTCCTCTTCCTGTCATCAATTGCACAGCCGCCATATACACCTGGTCAATATCAGGCCGCTCTTCACGATCCACTTTTACACATACGAATAGATCATTCATCATGCGTGCAACTTTTTCATCTTCGAACGATTCATGTTCCATCACATGACACCAGTGACAAGCAGAATAGCCAACGCTTACAAGCATCATTTTATTTTCGGCTTTCGCTTTTTGCAACGTTGTTTCATTCCATGCCACCCAGTTAACAGGGTTATGCGCATGCTGCAACAGGTAAGGACTTGATTCGTGAATAAGGTCGTTGGTAAATTTCGGATCGGTTGTAGACATTTTCAGAATGGATAATGAATGTGTAAACTTGTAATGCAAATTTAATCATTACCCCGCGGAATGAAACCTCTTTTCGTTGTTTTGCTTTTCGGTTTTGGTGAATCGCCTATCGGGTTCGTTATAGCGCTTGCGGCGTTCATTTTCATGGGGCGAATGCTCTACGGTATTGTAAAAGACGGAAGGAAAATTGTAAAAATTGCGCACGTAAAAACCGGCACCGTTGATTATAGCGACGAAGCAGAACGGGCAGTGAATTACCAGCTGCGCAACTTTGCCTATTACCGGAAGCTAACTTCCCCGGCAAAGCAAAAATTTATTCATCGCGTATTAAATTTCATGCATTCGCACACCATTTCCGGCAATGGAGAATTTGAACCAATTCTTCCTGACAAAATCGATGTGGCCGCAGCCGCAACACAGTTAACTTTCGGCATGGCGGATTTTATGTTTTCACATTTCGAAACCATCATTCTCTATCCCGGTGTTTTCAAAATTCATCCCGATGCGCCACTAATGAAAGGTGCTGCACATCCGAATGGCATTATTCATCTATCAATAAAAGATTTCGATGCAGGTTATGCTAATCCGTCAGATAAATTAAATGTCGGGTTGCATGAATTTGCGCACGCATTATTTATGGAATTAGTAAAACATTGTCAGCAGGAAGAGGGCGATGCGCTCAAAACAAATTTCACCCGTTACATGCAGGAAGCAGACAAAATGCTGAACGAAGGAAAGGATGCCGATTTTTTTCTGCGCGATTACGCATTCACCAACCGTCATGAATTTTTCGCTGTAGGCATCGAACATTTTTTTGAAGCACCTGTCGAATTCAAAGAAAAAATTCCGCAGTTGTATGAGGCGTTTAAAAATTTGCTTGGTCAGGATTTGGCGGGTGTGTTGGCGGATTATGGTGTTGTGAGAAATAATTTCAAATAAACGCTGCCATTTTTTAAGAACAAATCATTGAGCAATGGAAATTCCCGCACAGGTTGAGATCATTTGTCCGAAATGCGAAAAAAAAGCTATTTTTCATTCGGTATTAATTGGCGGCTACAAATTGCGGCCTGACAATAATGGAAGAATAACCTGCACTTTTTGCGGGGCTAATAGCAACCACGTTTTTTCCCGCAAAGACTATTATTACCAAATACCTATTGGAAACAGAACGTTATTCGCCGAGAATTATGAAAAATTACTTTTCCTTAGAAATTATTTTAATTATAAGCTACAGGAAAAGAAAGGGCGTTGGGATCCCGATCTTGATTTCCCCGGGATGTTTTATAAAAAGCGAAAAGAGATCGTTGAGAAAATTGATCAACTAATTAAGAAGAAAGGTTAAAATGATTTTTTGGAGCAGATCATTTTCATTTCTATTTACATTGCTTCCCGCTTTCCGTTGCAAGCCCCCTGAAGTACAGGCAAGCTGACTTCAGGGGGCTTTCCACTGCAATCGGGGCTGATTAGAAACTTTATACTTTTCTATTGGCATTTTATCGCGCAACACAGCCGCACAAAAATGTCGCCCCTACAGGGCTTTGGAAATTTTGGAATGCTTTTTTTCTACTTACAGGACTTGAAAAAAAGCATTGATCAGAAGCACCCACTATCTTGCGTGCATAATGATTGGTGATTAGGAAAACGCTAAATCAATCTTTTTATCTGCGACCTTTCCGCGAGCTCAGCGAAAACCTGCGAGAAAATTTTCAAACAATTAAAAAGCAGCAAAGTGTCTTTCAAAGAAATTACTCGTAGAACTTTTTTAATTACCGCGTCATTTATGGCGCGGTAAAAACGACAACGAAATTGGCTTTAGCCAAACATACACGTAACACCTTCCCACGAAAATTTTTCTACGATTAGTGCTTCACTTCTTACAATACGGCTCCGATTCCTCCACCGGGTATTTATTATCCAAATCCACATTATTAAAGCTCTTCGTATTTCCCCACGAAAATAGTTTTTCGAAAAAAGGAGTCAGCTTTTTATTTTTAATCTGTTCCAAAAAATAAACTTCGTGTTCTTTTTCTTTTATCCCCATTTCATACAACACATGATCATGCTCTTTAATTCCAAGTGAATTAAAAAATTGTTTCATGCGAAAATATTCACACACATTCCCACTCTCCAATCGCCCAGCAAAATAAAATGGCATGAACCAGCCGATGACATAACAAGCCCACCAGATTATTTTACCGATGATATAAAATTTGAATTCGTAAAATTTTGAAACCGGAACATTATACTGCTTCATGATCTTCAACACTTCCCCGCGATGTCCCCACTCGTCCAGTTCAATTTGTCGAATCGCTTTTTTCTCTTCCGGGTTTTTCACCGAACGTGCATGACCGATGTAAGCAAACGCCGCAGCTTTTTCAGCAGAATAAGCCTGTTTTAAAAGATCAACTAATTCGGGGTGATTAAGATGCAACGCGGTAAATTATTAATTCAAACAACACCTAATGTTTTAGTTCGGTGTAATGAGTTCGGTGATTTCTTTAAGCCTTTTATTTACTGACTACTGACACTGAAAACTGACACTGACTACCGGCAACTCAGTTCTGCGATGTGCTCACTTTTTCCTGGTTGATGTTGATCGGAAAATTATGCTTAAAAATTCCGCTTCCGACTTTGATATTCCCGGTAAGCGCAACTGTCGATTGTTTTTTCTGGATCGCAGTAAGAATTTTCGGAATGCCGCCGATAAGATCTGTTAATGTCGCGAGTATCTTAACAGGATAAACAGCTTCCGCATTTTTTTCGATCTTGAATTTATCTTCCAGCTTCACATGACCCATTGAAATTCCTGCAATGGTCACATCCAGCTCAACCAGATAAACAGTAACAGCAAAATTATTCGGATTATTAATTTTCAAACCCAATTCGCCATTCACTGTTCCCGTAAGCATATCAACTGTACCGAATTTCACATCCTGCACGCCTGATGGAACAATAGGTTTCAGCTTACACCCGGAGATGAGCAGGATCAATAAGAATGGAAGATATTTTTTCATCGGCTCAATTGTCAATTGTCAGTTGTCAGTATCAGTAGTCAGTAGTCGTCATTGCAGTTTTTTGACTGACTGCTGACCACTGACTACTGACAACTTTTTTTCACTTCGTCATTTCAACGTAATTTCTGTAAAACAATGGAATGGTTTCAATGCCTTTGTAATAATTGAAAACTCCGTAATGTTCGTTTGGTGAATGAAGCGCATCTGAATCGAGACCGAAACCGAAGAGCACGGAATCCAAACCTAAAACAGATTTGAATAAAGCAACAATCGGAATGCTTCCACCTCCGCGTGTTGGAATTGGTTTTTTGCCGTACGTTTCTTCCATTGCTTTTGCAGCAGCTAAATAAGCAGTTGAAGTTGTCGAAACAACTACAGGCTCGCCACCGTGGTGAACAGCAACTTTTACTTTTACACTTTTCGGTGCGATGCTTTTGAAATGGTCCTCAAACTTTTTCGCAATCTCTGCTGAAGTCATATTCGGAACAAGACGCATGGAGATCTTTGCATTTGCTTTAGAAGGAAGAACTGTCTTCGCACCTTCGCCAATGTAACCACCCCAAATTCCATTTACATCCAGCGTCGGACGTGTGCCGGTGCGCTCGTTGCTTGTATATCCTTTTTCGCCTTGCTCTTCGTCGATTGCAAGGTCCTTTTTGTACGCATCAAGATCGAACGGAGCGCGGTTTAATTCATCACGTTCACTATCCGAAAGATTGGTAACGTTATCATAAAATCCGGGAATAGTGATGTGATTATTTTCATCGTGCAAAGAAGCGATCATCTTACAAAGCACGTTGACAGGATTTCCAACCGCACCACCATACACACCAGAATGTAAATCACGATTCGGTCCCACAACTTCTACTTCCATGTAAGCAAGTCCGCGAAGACCAACATCGATGGAAGGTGTATCATTTCCTATAATAGAAGTATCAGATATCAGGATCACATCTGCTTTTAATTTCTCTTTATACTTTTCAAGAAATGGTCCGAGATTCGCTGAACCAACTTCTTCTTCTCCTTCAATAATAATTTTCATATTGCAGGGAAGTGTATTGGTCTTCAACATTACTTCCAGCGCTTTCACGTGCATGAACATCTGGCCTTTATCGTCACAAGAACCACGGGCGAAAATTGCACCTTCCGGATGCACCTCTGTTTTGCGGATCACCGGTTCGAAAGGCGGTGTAGTCCATAACTCGAGCGGATCAGCAGGCTGCACATCATAATGTCCGTAAACCAAAACCGTAGGCAATTTCGGGTCGATCATTTTTTCGCCGTACACAACAGGATAACCCGCCGTTGCGATCAGTTCTGTTTTTTCAGCACCGGCAGCTTCAAGCTTTGCCTTTACAGCTTCAGCCGTTTTCAGCACATCTCCTTTATATTTCGGATCCGCGCTTACGGAAGGAATGCGTAATAACTCGAAAAGTTCGTTCAGGAAGCGTTCTTTATTTTGGTTGATGTATTCGATCTGGTTCATGTTTTTTGTCTGGATTTTGTATCAGGGAAACGAAATTGCAAGAAAATCGGCTTGAAAATGCAGTAAACCAATGATTTTCGCTAAAAACAATAATTTCAATGATAACGCTTGAATATCAGGCCATAAAGAATTAGATTTGTGGTTAGGCAAAAGAGAAAGTTTTTAGTCCGCCCTGCGGAAATAAATTTCATAATAGTATGCAATCACATCTACCTAAAGTTTTGCGCTTTGTGGCGGTCCTTCTTGGATTAACTTCATTCGTGACAGTAAACGCCCAGCTTACAACTAACAACACCCTTACACCAACCCAGCTTGTACAAAACGTATTGCTTGGTCCGGGAATTATCGCGTCCAATATTACCTACAACGGTTACACAAATGCAATCGGCATGTTTCATCTTGGAAACAGCGGAACTCCGGGACTCGGAATTGATAGTGGCGTTGTTATGACCACCGGAACTATCCTTGCTAATGACCCGACTTACGGAAATGGTTTTGGTCCGCAAGGTCCTAATAATTCCACCGGCGCAGGTGTTGATAACGGAACACCGGGCGATGCGTACCTGGATGGTGTTGCAGGTGCGAATACATTTAACGCCTGTATTCTTGAATTTGATTTTATCGCACAGGCCGATTCCGTAAAATTCAATTACGTTTTTGGAACAGAAGAATATATGGAATATGTATCCGGTGGATTTGCTGATGTTTTCGCATTCGTTTTATCGGGCGTTTCTACTCCGCTTGCGGCGACAAATATTGCTTTGATTCCGAATACGACTACGCCTGTTACAGCGCTTAATGTAAATGCGAATGTGAATCCTGCTTATTATGTCGACAATGAAAATCCTCCGGGAACAACATGTCAGTATGATGGATTTACAGTTGTTTTACAAGCGAGATACCCGATTATCTGTGGCGAAACCTACCATATCCGACTTGCAGTTGCTGATGCGCTTGACGGTGCTGTGGATGGTGGTGTATTCTTGCAGGCAGGAAGCTTTACTACAGGACAAGTAAATCTTGCTTCTGAAATTTCTTATGGTAGTAGTAATGATTCAACACTTTATGAAGGATGTGGGCAAGCCTGCGTAATTCTTTCACGCCAGGGAAGCACAGCGCTTGCTGATACCGTTTCACTTGTAATAGGCGGAACAACATTAAACAACGGAACAGATTTTATTCCACAGCTCCCTTCAACAGTAATTTTCCAGCCGGGACAAGATTCAATCGTGATTTGCATTTCTGCGTTGCAAGATGGTAATCCTGAAGGCCTGGAAACACTTACTATCAGCTCTACAGTTACAGGTCCGTGTGTGCAAAGTGTAAATGCATTAACGATTTACATGAGCGACTTCCTGCCAATCGATGTTGATGCAGGTCCTGACACTTCCCTTTGTAACGCCACACCAATCACGATTAACACGATTGTAACCGGCGGCGTTGAACCATACAGCTACGTCTGGAGCACAGGCGCACAAACGTCTTCGATCACTGTATCGCCGACAACTACTACATCATACATTGTGGCCGTAACAGATCCTTGCGGAAGTCCGACAGGATTTGACACAGTAACAATTTTCCTTCCGAGCAGCTTACCACTTTCCACTTCACGTACACCTGATCTTAACCTTTGTTCGGGCGATCCTGCAATGATTGGTGTAACTGCATCTAACGGATCACTACCGTATTCCTATGCATGGACAACACTTACAGGTACCACCATTCTTCCGAGTCCATCAAGCAACGTAAATGCTTTTACACCTTCAGAAGAT
>JBKJMR010000101.1:0-11787 GCA_046596275.1 Bacteroidia bacterium
GTCCCCCTCGTCCCCTTTCTCTCCATGGAAATAATGGATTTCATAATCATAGGTTCGGGCTGTACAGGAGCAATGGCGGCACAGACGCTGGCGGACGCGGGTGAACAAGTGTTGATTATTGACGGCGGAATCCAGGATGAGCATTATAACAAACTTCAGCCGCAGGAAAATTTTTCGCATTTAAGAAAAACAGATGCATCACAACATCGCTACCTGCTTGGAGATAAATTTGAAAGTTTGCCGGATGATGAATTGGGTACCGGCGCACAACTTACTCCCGCGCGACAATTTCTCATTCGTTACGCAGATAAATTTCTTCCGCTCGGGGGAGAAAATTTTAGTCCGATGGAAAGTCTTGCGCTTGGCGGACTTGGTGGCGGATGGGGACTTGGCTGCTGTGTTTTTTCTGAAAATGAATTAACACTCGCCGGACTTCCTGTGGAAGAAATGAATGCCGCTTACCAGGTAATTGCTGATCGCATCGGAATTAATTCAGCCAACGACGATGCGAAAAAATTTACCTCCGCACACATTCAGCACACGCAACAAGCTCCCCCACTCGATCCGACGGCTGAAGCGCTTTTGAAAAAATATAATTCAAGAAAAAATACGCTGAATGAAAAAGGTTTTTTTCTTGGTCGTCCTGCGCTTGCTTTGCTGACAGAAGAAAAGAATAATAGAAAGCCAACGGCGCTGCGCGATATGGATTTTTATGATGATAAGGAACAAGCTGCTTATCGTCCGGCAATTACTATTGCTGAATTGAGAAAAAAATCAAACGTGAGCTATGAAGGTGGATGGATGGTGATTTCATATTCAGAAGAAAATAATCTTGTTCATGTTCACGCTTTGCATCTTGAAACAAAAGAGAAGAAAACTTTTTACTGCAAAAAATTAATTCTTGCTCCCGGAGTTTTAGGAACTGCAAGAATTGTTTTGCGCTCTGCAGAAAATGGTGCAGAAAAAAAGCTTCCGCTGCTTTGCAATCCGTACACCTACATTCCCTGCATTGTTCCTTCGCGATTAGGGAAAAAGATGCCGGAAAACAATTCAGGCTTCGCGCAACTTTCACTTTTCCATGATGCGGATGGAAAACAAACTGATATTGCAATGGCTTCGATCTATACGTATCGTTCGCTGATGCTGTTCAGGTTGCTGAGAGAAACGCCTTTGAATTTTAAAGACGGAAGGATTTTTATGCAGCATCTTTTACCAGCCTTGATCATAGCAGGAATTCATCATCCTGAAAGCTATGCTGCGAATCAATTTCTGCAGCTTAAAAAAGATGATGCTTCCCCGACAGGTGATCATTTACAGGTACATTATGGTAAAACGAATTTGCGGGAAGAAATTATTGCACGGGAGAAAAAATATGTTTCTGTTTTAAGAAAGCTGGGAGCCTATGCGCTGAAAAAAGTAAGGCCTGAAAATGGCGCGAGCATTCACTATGCAGGCGTTTTACCTTTCAGTGAAACAGAAAAAGATTTTACACTTTCACCAACCGGAAAATTACATGGTACAAAAAATGTATTTGTTGCAGATGGTTCGGGATTTAAATTTTTGCCTGCAAAAGGGTTGACACTCTCATTAATGGCAAATGCCCATTTGGTGGCGGTAGAAGCAAGGAAGTGATTGCTGATCTTTTCAATTGAGTTATGAAATTTTTCTTTTGCGTGAGGGAGGGCACTATTTCTCACGCAGAGTTCACGGAGTTCGCAGAGGATTACTTCCCTTCTACCACAAACCACAAACCTTTTTAAACCACCTCCGCCGCGGCGGACACCAACCTTTCCCCAAGGCACAATTTTTGGCAAGCATAACGTAAAGAGTAACTAATTATAAAAAAAACCACACGTATGAAAGCCCTAGGAATTGTTTTAATCATTGCAGGTGTTGTATTAATGATCATCACCGGTATTAATGTGACACGGGAAGAGAAAGTGCTTGATCTTGGAAAAGTAGAGATCAATAAAGAGACAACAACTCCGATCAGCTGGTCACCGATTATTGGCGGCGTTTTGCTTGTGGGTGGAATTGCGGTATTGCTGACGGCTAAAAAAACTGCGTAATATTTCCTCAATTTGGGGAATCGTATCTTCTAAAAATGTAAAGATGCGAATTGTATGTATGTACATATAGTTCGTATCTTGCATATGAAAAAAGCAGGGACCCGCCTTTAACCTTTTAACTATCGGGGTTCGGTGCTTCATAAGCAGTAAGTTAGATTTCTTAATTTCACCACGTGAGTGAAAAACGCCCGACGCTGGTTTTGACCGGCGCGAATGGATTTATTGGAAAACACATTGCCGCAAACTTTGTAAAAAAAGGATGGAATGTGATGGCCATTGTCCGTAACGTTCCTGAAATACATTTGCAGCATGTGCTTTATTCAAAACATGATCTTGCAAAATCTGAACCTGTTTGTTTACCTGATGATGTGGATGTTTTTATTCATGCCGGCTATATTAAACAATCAAACGGCATTGATGCATTTCAACTCAATAAACAAAGCAGCTCGCAATTTTTGAATGCGCTTGAAAAAACAAACGCAAAAAAAATATTTCTCTCCAGCTTATCTGCTGATCAAAATGCATTGTCTGTTTATGGAAAACAAAAAGCGGCAATTGAAGCGCTTTTTTTAGCTGCTAACGGAACGGTCATCCGCGCGGGACTTGTATTGGGTGATGGCGGATTATTCGGAGCGATGCGCAAGTATTTAAAAATCAAAAATAAAATTCCGCTCTTCGGAAGTGGCGAGCAACCTTTACAAACGGTTTACATTCACGACCTGGTGAAAGCGATCGATAATATTGTTTCAAAAGACCTTAAAGGGAAATTCGTAGTGGCTACGGAAGAGCCTGTGCCTTATATTGAATTTTATAAAGCGCTTGCGGCCACTGTAAATGTAAAACCCAGGTTTATGAAAATTCCTTATTGGTTTGCTGAATTAGGAATCAGCATTGGGAATTTAACCGGAAGAAAATTGCCGGTTACAAAAGACAATTTGTTAGGATTAAAACAAATGAAAAAAATAGATTCAGCGGCCGATCTGAAAAAGCTTGATCTGAAATTAAAAGATTACAAAGAAAGTTTTTCGGAGCTGGCAACGGAGAATTAAAATCAATTCACCCGGTAAGATTTTTCTTTTCTTCTTCATTCAATTCCTCCCACTCTCCCGGTTTCAAACTTCCCAGCTCTACATTTGCAATGCGTATACGTCGCAGCTCCGTCACTTCATATCCCAGCTTATAGCACATTCTCCTGATCTGGCGATTTAAGCCTTGTGTGAGGATAATGCAAAACACTTTTTCACTAACGTTGACAACTTTTGCCGGGCGCGTTTTTTTACCCATGATCACAATTCCTTCACGCATGAAGTTCACAAACAAATCATCATATGGCTTATCTACCGCAACTACATATTGCTTTTCCTTACCACTTTCTGTCCACGCAATTTCTTTGAAAATTTTTCCATCATCTGTCATCAGCAATAAGCCTTCTGATTCTTTATCGAGACGACCAACAGGAAAAAGTTTTTTCGGATAAGAAAATACGGTGAGCAAATTATTTTCAATCTCCGTATTGAGCGTACATTCTATTCCACGCGGCTTGTAGAACTTCACATAAGAAAATGAAATGGCTTCCCGGATAATTTTTCCATCCACAGTGATCTCTTCGTAATCTTCGATCTTAGCTGCAGGCGAAGCAGGTTTTCCATTCACACGAACTCTTCCTTCGCCAATCATCAAATCAGCAGCCTCGTTCGAAATAGTAAAGTGTCGCGCGATGATGGTGCGGAGCCGCAATGTTTTTGGCAAGAGTTATTTTTTCAAAGAGAAGAATTCCGGAAAATCAATCTTGAATCTTGAATATTGAATTTTGAATTTTTCTAATAATTAAGATTGTTCGGACGCGAATATAAAAGCTGCATAACATTAATATTCCGCATTGCGAAAGCTGCTTCACAGTAGCTTAAATAATAATTCCATTTGCGCTGGAAAGAATCATCAAAACCGATTTTTTCAATCTGCTCTTTTGCGCGGTTGAAATTATCACGCCAGGTAGCAAGTGTTCGTGCGTAATGCTGACCGAGATCTTTCAAATCAATTAAAGTAAGATCGCCGGTATTGTTGATCGCTTTATTTATTGCACCGATAGAAGGCAGCAACGAACCCGGAAAAATATGCTTCTGAATCCAATCTACACCGCGACGTAATTCTTCGAAGCGCGAATCGGGACAAGTAATGACTTGTAATGCAACAAGTCCATCCTCCTTTAACAAACGATGAACCTGCCTGAAATAATTATCGTAATACTGCGCACCAACTGCTTCAAGCATTTCAATGCTCACGATGCGATCATATTTTCCTTCAATGATCCGGTAATCTTCCAGGATGATTTTTACTTTATCGGAAAGTCCAGCAGCTTTTACTTTTTCTGTTGCAAGTTTTTGTTGCTCTTCAGAAATGGTAATGCTGGTTACTTTGCAGCCGTAATTGGAAGCCATGTGAATTGCGTTGGCGCCCCATCCTGAACCGATTTCAAGCACATGATGTTCGGGCTTCAGGCACATCACTTTGCTCAGGCGATCATATTTTTCGCGTTGCGCATCTTCAAGACTCATTTCAGGTGTTTTGAAATAAGCGCTGGAATACGTCATGCCCGGATCAAGCCACAGCGAAAAAAATTCATTGCTGAGATCGTAATGTTCGGAAATATTTTTCTTTGCTTTCGAAACGGTGTTGGAACGGCGGGCATGATAAACTTTGTTAAAGAACCGAAGCGCTCCAAGAACAGCAGTCTTCGCATCTGATCCCGACAAATTCGGTGCGTTATCAATATTCAGCAAAAACCATTTGATAACATTTGTGATGGAAGAAGTTTCCCATATACCTTCCATATACGATTCACCGAAACCAACATCACCATACAAAACACAACGGCGAAAAAAGTCATTGTCATTGATAGACATGTCAGCTCTCACATTTCCTTCGCCACTACCAAGTGTAATGCAATGACCGTTCGGAAGCGAAACATCGAGTCGTCCTTTATCCATTTTAGAAAGCATATCGATAACGATACGTTCGTAAAATGAAGGACTATGTGTGATGGCCAGGGTTGACATATTTCTATTTTGAAAATATACGATAAAACGATTAAAGCGGATGTTCCGTCATTACGCCCCTGTCAACGCAGGAATAAAAATAAGAGGATGAGAAACAGAAAGATAAATATACGCATAGATCGAAGCTAAGATAGGGAAGAGTTGGGAGTTTACGAGTTCGGAGTTCGGAGAAAAATATAAGCGGTTTACTTATGGGTTTCCTTGATAATAGCATCTTTCATTAAAACGTTGATAATCTTAGGGAAGAGTTGGGAGTTCGGAGTTCGGAGAAATTATATGCAGTTTACTTATGGAATTCTGTGATTATTCGCATCTTTCATTAAAACGCTGAAAATCTGATGAAAAACCTGTTCTTCTTACCTCTGTTTTCCATTTTACTGGCACTTAGCAGCTTCACTTCAAAACCGAAAGCTTATTTCATCGGCGACGACTACAAACAACCAGATACAGCATCAGCAGTATTCTACATTATTCGCAGCGTCCCGGATTCCTCGCTGACAAATAAAGAGTCGGTATTTTCTTTCAATTTTTATTATGATTATATAGCACCTGTTAAAGAAAACGTACACTATTCCAGTAATGGAAAGGCCAAATTATTAAAGTGCGACACAAATGGAAAAGTGTCAGTAAAAACAAATCCCGGGAAATACAAATTCCAGTTTTTTGTAAATGAAAATTATTACGAGATATATACTGATTCAATTGCAATTCAACCCGGTTACCGGACTGATGTCGAAGTTCGTTTTCATTATGCATGGAATAATGTGATCAGCGACAAACCTGTTATTTATGTTTACCCGCAGGATAAGCAACAGACCAGCATTCATCTTAACATTACAGGTGAGCTTGGTTTTACTTATCCAAAATATAATAACGGTTGGAATTTTATCGCAGATCCGGATGGAACAATTCACATGAACGATAAAGAATATCACTATTTATTTTGGGATGGATCAATGGGAATCAACAACAGCACAACAAAATGGGAAGAAGGATTTATTGTGGAACGCGATAGTCTTGTTCCATTCTTCGAAGAAAAGCTGAAGCTGATGGGATTAAATTCAAAGGAGACGGAAGATTACATCACGTATTGGTGTCCGCGCATGGTGGCGAATGAAAAAAATTACATTCATTTTATGTTCAATGAAGAATACAATAAATACGCCGGCCTGGAAGTAAATCCAGCACCTGATAAACTATTTCGTGTGTTTATGCTCTGGACAAAAGCAGAAGATAACACAACTGTTATTCCACAAGGAATTCAATCATTCGAACGAAGCGGGTTTACCGTTGTAGAATGGGGCGGCGCAGAAATGAAAAAAGTTCCTGCAAAATTCAATTCACATGCCTCAAATTAATCAACTCAACTTTTCAACTGTCCTCATCACCCGTCACCCGTCACTTGTCACCTGCCACCTATCACCTGTCACCTGTCACCTGCCACCTGTCACCTGTCACACGTCACCCGTCACTCCTGAGCCTGTCGAAGGATCACCCGTCACTTTTAAATTTTCGCATAACGTCGCGTTGCAATTCTTTGTGCTCACCTTTCTTGTGGAAGTGAATTTTCTTGATCCACAGCAGGAACGCATGCCAGTGAATAAGGAAAATGATCTGCAGCGTGATAAAAGGAAAACGGAAAAAATAAGCAAGCAATCTTCCGGAAGTAAGCGCTTTCTTTTTCCCTGTTAGTGTGCTGACGAAAAACCGTTCCTCATTTTTATAATCGTCGATGCGGATATTTAATTTATCAGTTGGCAGATCTAAGCGGAAATCAAATTCTGCATCATGCTCGATGAATGGCGAAACGTAGAAATATTTTTTTGTCCGCAGGTGAAAAGATTCGTTCTTTAAACAATCTTTTCCAAGAAAGAACAATTTCATTTCCTTGAATGTATTCTGCACTTCAGCAACGCAGCAAATCGGCTGATCGTTTTTATCGTAGCAATAATAAAATGAAACGGGATTAAAAACGTAACCGAGCAAGCGCAAATTCGTGATCAGCATTACGCGGGCTGGTGGCTGCTCAATTCCATGCTGCTTCAGATAAAAATTAAGTTCCTCGCGAACAGATTTATTTCCGGTTGAATTTTCATTTACAGGATGATCCTTATCGTAAAATGAAAACAGGTTAAACCGATTCCTGCTAACCAGCGAAACCTGCTTAAAATCTTCATCCATTGCATCAAGGTCAATGCAAAACAGGAACACATTATAATGAAAACGGTGCTTCTTCGGAGAAGTCCGGTTGTGCATTATTTTGGCTCTGTAGAGGAAGCTTTTCATTTAAGTCGAATTATTTCGCTGCGCATTTCATTTGCCAGCCTTCGATACGCTTCGCTACTCAGTCTGACAAATGAAATGCCACTGAATTGCCTTGTCAGACTGAGTAGCGAAGCGTATCGAAGGCTGATAAGGTGATTCAGTTTTTTAAAGTACATCTTTCTTAAGTATGGAAGAGCACAATTGAACCGACGACTGCAATGCATCCTCATGAAACCCGTAACGGAAATAGGAGCCACAAAAATATACGGGGCCGGTTTCATTCAGCTTCGGCAATTCTTTTTGTGCATTGATGGCAGGAACATCAAAAAGCGGGTGTGTGTAATCCATCTCACGAATAATTTTTTCCGGTGCAATGTTTCCGTTTGAATTAATTGAGACGAAATAATTCTTTTTATCGGAGCAGCCCTGCAGACAATTCATCCAGTAAATCGTCGAAGGAATTTCAACACCATTCACTTTTGCAATCCGGTAATTCCACGACGACCAAACGCTTTTTGTTTTCGGCATTATGGATTCGTCGGTATGAATGATCGCGCGATTCGGCTGATACTTGAAGCAAGATAAGAGCCGCTCTTCCTCAGCAGTAGGATTTTTCAGCAATTGAAAAGCTTCATCACCATGACAGGCAAAAATTACTTTGTCATAAAGTTTTGCCTTCCCGTCTTTAGATTTCACAATCACACCATCCTCCTCACGCAAAACAGACACAGCGCCATTATTAATTTGAATTTTATCCTTAAACGGCGCGATGATTTTATCACGATAATTCTTACTTCCACCTGTCACCGTCCACCATTGATGCTGCGTATCCAATCCAAGAAATCCGTGATTATAAAAAAATCGCATCAGCGTCAAAGCAGGAAATCCCAACATCTTCTCCGGCGGCGTAGACCAAACCGCACCACTCATCGGAATTAAATATTTATGCAAAAAATCCTCGCCGAGATTATGCTTCTCGCAAAACTGTTTCACAGTAATCTCTCCCGAATCTTCAATTTTGAATTTTGAATTTTGAATAATCTTTATTGCTTCTTTATTAAATCGCGAAATCTGCATCAACATGCGAATAAACTTCGGAGAGAAAATATTTTTCCGCTGCGCAAATAATCCATTCAATCCGGAGCCGCAATATTCCAATCCCGTCGGAACATGCTGCACGCTGAATGACATCGCAGTTTTCTTCGTTTCAACTTTTAATTCCGCAAATAATTTCGTGAGATACGGATACGTCTCATGATTAAAAACCATAAATCCCGTATCGAAGTGAACCGGATTTCCGTCTTCATCAACTGATAATGTATTCGTATGTCCGCCCACATAATCAGCCTGCTCATAAACTGTAATGTCATATTCCTTATGAAGGAAATGCCCACAGCTCATTCCGGCGATTCCTGTTCCAATGATGGCGAGTTTTTGCATGATGTCTACAATATACGGCTTGGGATGAGAATTGGTTCTTGTCTATTTCAGTATTGGGTATTTAGTATTGAGTATTGCGTATTGAGACGTTGTGTGTTATTTTTCTCAATACGCAATACTAAATACTCAATACTCCTTCATCTTACTATCAATCCAAATCGTAACCGGACCATCATTAATTAATTCCACCTGCATATCAGCACCAAACTCTCCTGTTCCAACTTTTTTCCCAAGATCTGTTTCAATTTGTTTCACAAAACTTTCATAAAGTGGAATTGCAACATCCGGCTTTGCAGCTTTTATATACGACGGACGATTTCCCTTTTTTGTCGCAGCATGCAAAGTAAATTGAGAGATCACTAAAATTTCTCCGTCAATTTCTTTGACAGACAAATTCATTACGCCCGTCTCATCCGCAAATATTCGCAAGTTGATAATCTTCTGCGACAGCCATTGCACATCTTCATCCGTATCAGCATCCTCCACACCCACCAGCACAAGCAATCCTTTCCCGATCGAAGATTTTATTTTTCCTTCAATGGTGACAGAAGCTTTTGATACACGTTGAATTAATATTCTCATAGATTATTTTCCATATTCGACACTTTTTGTCAGACTGAGTAACGAAGTGTATCGAAGGCTGATAAAAAGTGTCGAAAGCAGGGCGAAGACGAGATCCTAATCATATTCCCTCTGCAATTCCTCCCCATTCAAAATCTGCAAATAACATTCATATCTCGTCAATGCAATTTTTCCATTATCCAATGCTTCCTTCACCGCACAATTAGGTTCATGATCATGCCTGCAACCATTGTATTTGCATTTGCCAAGCAAGTCTCGCATCTCCGGAAAATAATGCGACAGCTCCTGCTTTTCTAAATCCACAATTCCGAATTCTTTAATTCCGGGCGTATCAATAATAAATCCGCCATTCTGCATCTTGTGCATTTCGGCAAACGTCGTAGTATGTTTTCCTTTGCTGTGTGCTTTCGAAATAATTCCCGTTTTCAAAGCAAGATCAGGT
This sequence comes from Bacteroidia bacterium, assembly GCA_046596275.1. Taxonomy (GTDB): domain Bacteria; phylum Bacteroidota; class Bacteroidia; order Palsa-965; family Palsa-965. The sequence goes on from JBKJMR010000101.1 coordinate 9,855, forward strand.
TCAAGCGCATTGATCAGCGTACTTTTTCCAACACCGGAATGACCTGCTATTAAATTCGTTTTTGCTGCCATTATATCTCTCAGCTGCGCAACATCATTTTCATCTGTAGAAGAAATAAAATAGCAAGTGTAACCCAGGTTCGTATACAAACCCATTAACGCTTCTACATACTCCGAATAATCTTCATCGAGCAAATCCTTCTTATTAAAAATAACAGAAGCAGGAATTCCATACGCCTCCGCAGTCACAAGAAACCGGTCAATGAATCCCGTCGAAGTGCGCGGCTGTATCAAAGTCGCCATCACATACGCGTGATCAATATTCGCAGCAATGATGTGCGTCTGTTTCGAAAGATTAGTGGAGCGCCGAATAATATAATTTTTCCTGTCAACCAACACCGAGATCATTCCCACACCTTCTGTAGTATCAATCTCAATCTCCACATTATCACCCACAGCAATCGGATTCGTATTTTTTAAGTTCAATCCTTTAATCCTGAATTGACCTTTCAACCTACACTCCATGCGCTCACCATTTTCCAACAGCACCGTATACCAGCTCCCGGTAGATTTCAAAACAATTCCCTTGTAAGAAGACATAGTGCAAAGGTACTGAAAGGCTCGTATCAAGAATAAACACCGCCCAATGAAATATCTCATCGACTGATTTGGTAATCTGGTAATCTGGTAATTTAATAATTGTGCGCAGCCTCCCCGCTGCAAACTCCTTCTTTAAACTTAATTACTATTTCTACAACGCAATTACCCAAAGTTTCAACTACTAATAGTCCAATCACAAATAATTAAATTATCAACTCAATTACCCAATTACCAGATTACCAGATTACCAAATCCACCGAGGCACTATCTAACCCGTAGCCCGATTTTTTTAATTATTAACAGCATTCTCTCACCCAAATACGTAATTTCGTCATCAACCTAACGTTATAGCTGCGTGTCCATTAAAGTAGAATACATTTCGAAAGTTTACGGTCAGCAATTTGCGCTGGATAATATTTCCCTCGAAGTAAAAACAGGTGAAATTGTCGGCTTCCTCGGGCCCAACGGTGCGGGAAAATCTACGCTGATGAAAATTCTTACCTGCTTCATTCCTCCCACTTCCGGTAAAGCTGCGGTGAATGGATTTGATGTCATGGAAGATTCGCTTAACGTGCGTAAAAGTGTTGGTTACCTTCCCGAGCACAACCCGCTTTATCTCGATATGTATGTGAAAGAATATCTCGAATTCATTGCGGGACTTCACAAAATGGAAAACGTAAAAAAGCGTGTCGATGAAATGATCGATATCACCGGCCTTGGTGTTGAGCAGCACAAACGTATCGGCGCACTTTCAAAAGGATATCGTCAGCGTGTTGGACTTGCACAAGCGCTTATTCACGATCCCGAAGTTTTAATTCTCGATGAGCCTACTACAGGATTAGATCCGAACCAGCTCGGCGAAATTCGTGAGCTGATTAAAAAAGTGGGCAAGTCAAAAACCGTAATGCTTTCCACGCACATCATGCAGGAAGTAGAAATTCTCTGCGATCGTGTTATCATCATCAACAAAGGAAAGATCGTCACCGACAAACAAACCTCAAAGCTTCAGCAAGGCGATGAACAACGCATGCTTATTTCAGTTGAGTTTGATAAAACTACCGACGAAAAAAAGTTGAGAGCATTAGCTGGCGTCGAAAGTGTAAAACATGTAAAAGGAAATTCCTGGCGCTTAGTCACAAAACCCGACATGGATATCCGCCCCGGCCTTTTCAAATTCGCCGTCGACAATGGTTTATCCATTTTAGAAATGCAACGCGAAGAAAGAAAGCTGGAAGATGTATTTAAGGAATTGACGAAGTAAGGTGATTGGTGATTGTGTTCTCGGCTGCGCTCGAACGGTGATTGGTGATTGGTGATTGGTGATTGGTGATTGG
>JBKJMR010000117.1:0-3798 GCA_046596275.1 Bacteroidia bacterium
TGAAGGCTGGAATGGTAAAAACAAAGATGACAATGACTGTCCTGATGGTATTTATTATTATTTCCTATCAGGAATAGATTATAATGAAAAGGAATATAATTTGAAAGGGTTTGTTCAGTTGATGAGATAATACTGAACAAAATGAAAGTAAAAATTATCAGCCTGGCAATTTTGCTGGGAAGCTTTAGCATTAGCGTTAATGCGCAATGGGCTCAGGGAGGACTACCAATAAATCGATTTGGTAATTCAAGTTCAGGAGGTCCGCTTAACCAGTGGCGTAGTTTCGGTATTGGAAATTTTACTGGTAATGCGGCTGTTCCACTTGCTGCGCTCCATATTAATAAATTTTTTCTTTTGCCCACAGCAAATTTTGCTCCTGGAGAAATGATCCGCACCGACGCCAACTCCGCCAACTTCAGCGCATGGCGTATGTTCACCGGCGCAACGGCTGCTGCTTCAAACGAAAAATTTGTTCTTTTCGTTCCTGCGGCATCCAATAACGTATTCCTCCAATCCACAAGAGGCGATATGTTCTTCAATACTGCCGGCCCTGCTCCCGCATTTACCGTGCTGGAACGGATGCACATCACACAAGGCGTCGGAAATCAGATAGGAGTTGCACAACCTAACGCCACACGCGTCAATATAAGCTATGGCGCAGGTTATGCCCCCATCGCAAACCCGGTAGCGATGCTCAATTTAGGTTTCGATGCTCCACAAGGTCCTATTGGCGGACAACGCCCATGGATGGATGTTGGAATATTTACATGCGCAAATTCTGATAATATGTACGTTGGATTGAAAAATGAAGCGCCCGGAGGAGTATTCGGCCCAACATCCAACAACGATAATATGGATGCTGTAATTAACTGGGGTGATAATACTACTGCTCCTGCAGCCAACGGACCGGATAATATGCGTTTTATTTTTACACAATTTCAAAATCCGGCAACTGTTAACGGGGCAGCATCTGTTAATGGTTTGGAAGCAATGCGGATTACACCACAGGGAGCAGGTAATAATACAACTATTATTTTCACAGGTATCGGTGGCGATCCAATACTAAACCCATATTCAACAGCACCAAGTCCGGGAAATACACTTGAAGTAAATTCAAACGGTGCTACAAACGTTGCCGGCGGAAGCAGCGGATTACGTTTCACCAATCTGACTGCCGCTTCACCTAATACCCCGAATGTTGCTAATGGGAATGTATTGTCGGTAAATGCAAATGGTGATGTAGTTCTCGTTCCCGGAGGAAATGCAGGATCACAATTTTTTAGTTGCGGAAGCATTAATCCTGCCGATCAACTGCCATTCAATTCCTGGTGGGAGTTAAATAATTTCAATTTTATTTTCGGAGGACAAGGTACCACCAACAATAATGTTGGGATTGGAACCGGTTGCAGTCCTGCAGCAAAATTAGAAGTTTTTCAGGGTTCAACGAATACAGGATCGACCGCTGTTCGCATTTCAAATGCTGATCCTGGTGGTGATGGAGTTGTTTTGAATGTTACAGGAGCTGGAGTAACTCATAATGGAATATCGTCCCTTGTATTAGGAGGAAGCAATACCAATTCCGGGATAGTTTCCACAGCGTTTGGTGGATCTGTTACTTTTGGTGGTGCTTTTAAGGGAAATGGTGCGTCAATTCAGAATACTGGAGTTTTGGGTTCTGCAAACAGCACTGTGGTTGGTTCGGTCAATTATGGTGGTTGGTTTTCCGCCTTCAATACTGTTTCCGGCACTACTAACTATGGGATTTATGCAGAATGCCCTGCGACACTTCCTACAAATTATGCCGGAAGATTTCAAGGTAATGTTGCTATCAATGGGATTGGTACAATTACTTCAGGAACCTGGAACGCATCGGATCAAAATTTAAAAACCAATATTGATTCAATCTCGAATGCATTGAATATTCTAGAACAATTAGAGCCAAAACAATTTTATTATGATACTTTAAATAGCCATAATCTGAGATTTTCAAGTGAGAAGCAATATGGCCTGATCGCTCAAGAAGTTGAAATGGTTTTACCGGAAGTGGTTTCAAACACAACCAAACCTGCAGACTATGATAGTTTAGGCAATATTACTAACCCGGCATATACTTACAAAACATTGAATTATAGCGTTTTTATTGCCATTCTCATTAAAGGTATTCAAGAGCAAGAAACAAAAATTGACAGTCTCACCAATGCAATGGTTGCAATCCAGTCACAGGTTAACGGATGTTGTAGTTCCAATGTTAGAATTCAAAACCCAACCGCAAACCAAACCGACGTCACACTCACAAGCGCCGAAAGCATCGTACTCAATCAAAACGTTCCAAATCCTTTCGCAGAACAAACAACCATTACTTACAATCTTCCTGAATCAGTTACGAAAGCGCAATTGCTTTTCTACGATGCAACAGGAAAGCTCATCAAAGCAGTGGATCTCACAGAACGTGGTGAAGGACAGATAAATGTTTTTGCAAATGATTTAAGCAATGGCATCTATTCCTACGCGCTCGTTGTTGACGGACAAATTGCCGCAACAAAAAGAATGGTGAAAACGAATTAGTCATAAAAATGAAAATGGACTGGAGATTTCTCTACGGCCCATTTTCATTTTCATCACCACTATTACGTTAATCTTTCCTCCCCGAATATTGCATGATGAAAAATAAAAGTTGTGCTACTGCCGCAAGCGCCGCAACAAAATAGGTCATCGCTGCCCAACGCAATCCTTTCTCCGCTTTTTCCTGCTCTTCACCATGTGTAATGCCAGCCGCACTGATCCACGCAAGCGCACGTTTGCTTGCATCTAATTCCACCGGTAACGTTACCAGCGCGAATAACGCAATGAATGCCTGTGCAATTATAATTACAAGCAGCGCCTGGTTATACAGCTGATAAGAAAACGCAAGCACAAACATTCCGATGTAAATAAAATTCATCGCAGTCGATGCAAAATTTACAACAGGCACAAGCGACGAACGCAATTTAAGCGGGGAATAATGTTCCGCATGTTGAACAGCATGTCCACATTCGTGCGCGGCGATGGCGGCAGATGTAATTGAACGGCCTTCATACACATCTTCACTCAAATTTACAGTCCTGTCTTTCGGATTGTAATGATCGGTAAGCCGTCCTTCGGTAGAAATTACTTTCACATCAAAGATCCCGCTTTCACGAAGCATCTTCTCTGCAATTTCCTTCCCGCTATAACCGGAACGCAACGGAATTTTACTGAATGTGCTGAACACACTCTTCAGCCTGAACTGTACTAATAAACCGATCACCATAAAAACGATCAGCAATGCGAGATATCCCGGATGAAACATAATTTTAGATTTTTAGTAACTGTATAATCCGATCAAATTAAAGGCCGTCTTTACTAGGGCAGTTTTCTTCACATTTTTTTGCAAAAACAAGTGACGCTTCGTCAGCAGAAAGACGGATTGGCAGCGTGCTTTTTCAGTTATCTTTGGACTTCATCTTTCAAACTGAAAAAACGACCTCTCTTTATGAAACTTCTTGAAGGCAAAACAGCAATTGTAACCGGCGCCTCTCGCGGTATCGGCCGCGGCATTGCACTGCTATTCGCGCAGCATGGTGCTAACGTCGCGTTCACTTACTTATCATCAGTAGAAAAAGGCCAGGCACTCGAGCAGGAATTAGCTGCGTTCGGAATTAAAGCGAAAGGCTATAAATCTGATGCAGCCGATTTTAAAGCTGCCGATGAATTAGTCACAGCTGTTGTTGCTGATTTCGGAACCGTCGATGTGCTCGTGAATAACGCAGGCATCACACG
>JBKJMR010000124.1:0-6462 GCA_046596275.1 Bacteroidia bacterium
CTAATCTTCCTAATGGTTGAGTACTTACTGAAGTAAACCCAATACCATTCGATTTATAGCTTCGGTAAACAACCTGCATTCCAAGCGTGGTGCTCATCCCTAAGTTTAATCGATCACTAAGCTTGATCAAAACACCATTTACAACTCCGGTGCCAAACGAGTCATAGGTAGATCTTGAAGGTTCAGGATAAGGGTAGAAATGATTATAATAGCGTTGGCCGGAATGCATTCGTCCATATTCAAGCGCGAGGCCGGTAAAATAATTGACACGGTGCTTCATTTTTCCGGGGTAGAATAAAAGCTCTGCGCCGACGGAAATGATTTTCATTTTATTGTAATAATAAAACCCGTCATCATATCCATAATTATTAAGGTTTCCTTTTATACCATTCAGCCCAAATGAAAGCGGAAGCTTGATTGATACTCCACGCTTAGCAAAATAATATTCACCTCTGACAGAAACAAATCCAAACATCAGATCGAAAGAATTTATGCCAACGGAAAAAGGATGGATGTCAACGATTTCTTCATTTACAATTTCATCATGAAAAAATTCCGAATGCCCATCCGAATAAACTATTTTAAACACTTCAGTTTTATTGACAACGTACGTGGGTCCCTCCTGGAAAGTGAAAATCTTATACTTGATTTGTGTCGGATTAATTTCCTGAACCTTCGCAACCACTTTTTCGCGGTTCATCAGGTGAATTGTATCCTGGGCAAATGCAACGCTCCCGGTAAAAATTATAAAGCAGGTAATGATCAGTTTTCGCAACATTGTAGTAGGTTTTTTTAAAGACGTTAAAAAAAGAAAATAGTTGCCTCATAAACCTTACAGCTGACAACTGGCGACTGACTACTGACTACTTTTTCTTAATCCAGCGTCCAGCATCAATGTACCAGATGAGCTTTACAGAAAAGCTATTGCTTTGCGGCGCATTAAAAATATATCCTGAATCTTCAATATAATTTGCACGCATGATATTATCCCTTGTGAGAATCGCATTCTTCCATACCACACTCAGCTCGCTGCCGGGAAGAAATTGCCACGTATAAATCATATCGATGTTAAACGCGTTGAAGCTTACATTCGCATTCTGATTATAATAAGCATCTGTCACTTTTCCATTTTCATTAAGCAGAAAATAAGATGAATAATCAGCCTGCGACCAGTAATGACGAACGCGCATTGTAAGCCCCATCCTATTGGTAAAAATATAATTCAGCGTAAGTGTATTTGTGATCGTTTTTAAATCGCGCACGCCGAAAAACAAAGAATCATTCCTGTAAGCAACATAACCAACATTATCAACTTTCTTTTCACGTTCCCATTTGTAAACAATGAATAATTTATCATTCACACGGAATCGTGGCGCAAGATTGTAGCTGAAAATTGTCCGGTTACGCTCGAAGAATACACGGTAATTTATTCCTGCATCCAAAGCGAATTTTTTGCGGTAATCAGAAGAAATAAAACCTCCACCACCGATATTTTTCGGATACAGAATAAAGCGTTCCTTCACACGTGCTTCGAAATAATCATAAGATTTAAAGGGATTCGTCAGCCAGTTCACTCCCCACGTAAACCATTTCCGTGTTGTAAAAATGTGCTTGCTGCTAACCGTAAAAAAAGTGTAATGCCGTGGGATAAATAAATTGCCAAGATCAATATCCAGCGTGTTGAACATCGACGCAAAATTCCGGAAAGGTTTGTAAATATTATAGGTTTGTGTGAGGCCGTAATCGATGTAATTATTACGATCGAGATAACCAATATCATTCGGATCAAATTTATCTGACACCACTTTATAACGCGCTACTGCTGTATAACGGCCACTTACTTTTCCTGCAGTAAAATTGTAACGGTAACCGGTATATGCAGATGTGCTTCCGGGGTAATAAATAGTGCTGATATCGCCGTAACCTTCCACTGCGAATTTATTCGGCTTATCGCCAATACGAAATTGAATGCTGCTGACATTCGCATCACGCGCGCTTCCTGTTCGGATTACACTTGTATTTAAAAATCCGATGTAAGAATTATTTTTCAGCAGCTGATCGACAACGATTACATTATAATTTGTCAGTGCCTCCGTTTCAAAATTTCTATCATCACCCGAAACGGTATCGCTGATTCGTGCATAAGCAGGAGCTGAAATTGCATTCAGAAAACCAATTCCCATTTTACCTGGTGTGCGTCCTGAAACTTTTACAGCATTATACAATCGTGCAACGGATGGATTTTCTTCCACCCTTTCATTTGCACCAAGAGAAGCCGACGCACTAAAATATCCGGAAGGCCGCGCGCCGATCCTTCGCGAATAAAACAAATCATGCTTCGAAAAAAGTTCTGTTCCTTCCGTAAAAAAATAACGTCGTTCATCAAATCTTACTTCAAAGGGCGAAAGATTCAACACCACATTATCACTTAATGCTTGTCCGAAGTCAGGAATCAATGTCATATCAAGTGTAAAACTTTCATTGATGCCATATTTTACATCCATACCGCCATTGAGCGAAGTAGCATTTTGGTGATTATAATTTTCAAAATATCCCGACACATACGGAAGCAATGCCAATCGCACAGGAGAAATAATCGAAACCAATCCATCAAGATCACCACACTGGTTGATCACTCCCAGCACTGCCGGATCAACCGTATTCCAATAATCAATTTCACGGTAGCGGCGAATATTTCGTTGAAAATTCAATCCCCATTTCTGCACATCTGATTTCGGAAAACGCAATGCTGCATAAGGAATTTTCATCTCGACATACCAGCCTAGTGAATCCGTGCTCACTTTGCTGAACCAAACTGCATTCAAGCTCAAATCACCTTTGTCGACGGTATAACGCGCATCAGTTTGCACACCGGCAGCTGTAACGCCAAAGAAAAAAGCATTTCGCCTGTCGTGATAAGTATCAAGAAAAATTCCGAATGCGTCTGTATTATTTTGAAATTCATCACGCGGTCCGAGCTGACGCAAAATACTATCGGGTGAAGAATCAAAAAGTTTCGCAAGCACATAAATTCCTTCGTCATCATACATCACCCGCACTTCGGTTTTCTGTCGCGGAGTTGCGCCAGGGTTTGGTTGAAATTGCACCATATCCGAACTGACAGGCGCATTTATCCAAACGCTGTCATCCGGAATCCCGTCGATTTTCGGGGCAATCGTTGTGCGAAAAGCAAAAAGTGATTTACAAACCAGCTGTGCGCGCAGGGAGTTGCCGCCAATGGAAAACAGTGTTATAAAAAGAAGAGTCCGGAGGAAAGGGAACATGAGGTACTAAGGTAAAAATTCTGCTGCTGTCATAATAAACATCCTACGGCGTGATGTTTATAGGATGAATCCTGCTGCAAAATTAGTGTTTATCCATTTACAAACGTTTAATACCGAATATCTGAATTAATTGACCTGATCTTTGTGAAGGGAGACTGCGGGAACGTGACGCGTGGATTTTGGCTAAAGCCGGAAATTTGCAGGCACTTTATCCGTTGGCTGAAGCCAACGGAAATAAAAAATAAAAAACCGAGGGAAACTGAAATAATAAATAGAAGCCTCAAGGACAAGACAACATTTGAAACAAACCGAAACGAATAAATTTCTTACCGCCCCTTTCAAGGAGTAGTAATAAACCAACAAATAAATTAACCAAATAAAATAAACTTCTTACCGTCCCTTTCAAGGGGCGGTAAGAAACCCCAAACAGAATTTAAACCAACAAATATTAACCAAACAAAATAAACTTCTTACCGTCCCTTTCAAGGGGCGGTAAGAAAACCATAAGTAAAACCGGCTTTAGCCAAAATACACACAGCACATGTCCTACGTTACAATTTGGGTTCACCTGGTATTTACAACAAAATACAGAGAGCCCTGGCTCAGAAAAGAAATCAGGAATGACGTTTGCCAGCACATCAGGGATAATTGTAAAGAAAAAGAGATTTTCTTAAAAGCAGTCAATGGTTATACTGAACATTTACACTGCTTGATATCATTAGGAAAAGACCAAAGCATTGCCAAAGTTTCGCAGCTTATAAAAGGTGAATCATCCTTCTGGATTAATAAAAACAATCTTGTTCCTGAAAAATTCAGCTGGCAAGACGATTATTGGGCGGTTTCAATTGGTGAATCGTCGGTTGAAAGGGTGGTTAATTATATTAAAAATCAGGAAGCCCATCATTCAAAAAAGACTTTCAAGGATGAAGAACGGGAATTTGCAGAGAAATATGGGTGGAAAATTATCCAGCAATAATTTGGCTGCGACAACATTAATAATTTATCCATTTACAAACGTTTAATACCGAATAAATCCCCCTTCCATCCCCATTTTTACAGCGCTGTAAAAAATCCTTCTACCCTGCTGTGAAAAATTATCTTAATCGCCTGCGCATATTTTCTTCTGCAAGCCTGGTGCTTTTATTTTTCCTTTGTTTTTCTTTACAATCAACTGCGCAAATTTTTCCTGTGCAGATCAGCACACAGTTGGCTCCTCCTTTTTCCGGTTACGTTCCTGATTATGCAACGCCGGGGAATGAAAACTTTCGGGTGTTTATGCTCTTTACCGATTTTTCACGTCCAACCTATGATGTGAAGCTGAAAATAAAAATTGAAGGACAAGGCATCACCATTCAAAGTCCGTCGTGGTATTTTTCAGGACCTGTTACGCTTGAACCGGGCATTCCAACATTGTTAAGCGGAACTGATCTTTCCGGATTATTGAATGAAACTAATTTAGAATTTTCAGGAATCACGCGGCAACAATATAACCAACGGAAAGTTTTGCCGGAAGGTTTTTATACAATCACCGTTACTGCATACGATTATCAAAACCCACTTCCTATTCTTGTAAGCAATGAAGGAGTGACGCAAGCATGGATGGTGCTGAATGATCCTCCTTATCTGAATTTACCTTTTTGCAGTGCGACAGTTCCGCCACAAACACCGCAGCAAATTATTTTTTCGTGGACTGCTATGAATCTCGCTGCTCCGTCTTCTGCATTGGGTTCGGAATATACATTTGAATTATGGGAAATATTTCCTGCTAATCAAGCGCCCGGAAATATTATTCTTACTACTGCGCCAATTTATTCCTACACAACAAATCAAACACTTTTTAATTACGGAATTACCGAACCTCCATTGGTTGTTGGCCGCGAATATGTCTGGAGAGTTTTTGCGCATGATTTAGAAAACAGGGAATTGTTTCGCAACAATGGCTATTCACAATTGTGCACGTTCAATTACGGAACAACTTTCGATCTGCTCGGCAACATTGCGCAACTTACTTTGAATGCACAAGCGTTATCGAATCGCCAAGCACGTTGTTGGTGGGATAGTCTTTCTGTTTATGAAACCTATCGTATTCAATTCCGCAAAACAAATACGCCGAATTGGTTTCCGCTTACCACCAATCGTGCTTCGTTGCGCATCCCGGATTTAGAACCGAATACAAATTATGAAGCTGAAGTTATCGGCATTCTTCACAATGGAACGGAAGGTCCTGTGAGCAATCTTGTCACGTGGCATACGCCTGATAAACCTGTTTTTAATTGTGGCGAATCAAGTCCGCCTCCTGCGCAGCAAAATTTTCATCCCCTCACACAAGCAAGCGCCGGAATGATTTTCCAGATCGGACAATTTGAAATGATCGTAACAAGTTTACAATCGAATTCAAATCCTGCCGGCTGGTATTCCGGTTTGGGAAAAGTGGTAATGCCTTTGGGATGGACAGTGAATTGTTCATTTACGAATATCCAGGTGGGTGAAGATCATATTGTCTATTCTGGCGAAGTGAAAGCCATTACAGAAGGCATAAGTCAATGGCTGAATCAATTTGATATGTACAATATGTTTTATGCTGTGAATTATAATTACAGCGGAAGCATTGATTCTGTTTTTCTTCAGAATGGATTAATTATTATCCAGGGCGATTCGGGAACTATTACAATCAGCTCGTATCAATTGCCTTATACGATCCAGGACGGAAATGGAACAACGTACACCATTATGCCTGACGGATCAGTGATCGTACAAAATCTTGTTCCGCATATTCCATTAAGCCAGGAACAAATTGATGTGTATGTTTCTGCATTAATAAAAATGCGCACTGAAAATTCATTGTCATTTATTGCACAGCTTGAACAAACAAATGCAACAAGTCAGCAAACATTAAGAAATAAATTCAACACGGATTATGGAGTAGATTACACCAATCCGTCGGCACCAACAACAAATGATCTGATTGTAATGGATTTTGTTGCTTATGATTCGACTGCTGTTGCAACAAAACCACTACAAGAAGAGCTCGCATTCAAACAAGCTGAATTTAATTTTATCAAAGCTAAAGTTTGCCGGACATTTTCGAAACCAAACCCAACTTCATTCGACCTTGATTTGTTAGCAAGCTTTTTAATAATGAACGGACAATCCTCTCATTTATACATTGCCAATGAAT
>JBKJMR010000277.1:0-5890 GCA_046596275.1 Bacteroidia bacterium
TCCGGTTATCGACGCAGTAAATGCAGTCGGCTCTGTAATGGTTACGCTGGTAGTTGTAGCGCATCCATTTATATCCACAATGATGCAGGTATAAGTTCCGGCGCTCAGCCCGGTTGCATTGGAAGCATTTCCTCCGCTGGGTTGCCACGTATAAAAAAACGGACTTGTGCCTCCAGAAACAGTTGCTGTTGCCGTACCATCTGCACCACCAAAACAAGTAACGTTTGTCGAAACAGAAGTTGCAGATAAAACAGGTGGTTGTGTTATAGTATAACTGGCTGTGCCCGTGCATCCATTCGCATCCGTGATCGTTGCCGTATAAGTTCCAGGGCAAAGATTTGATTCCGTTGCGGCCGAACCTCCGCTTGGAGCCCAGGAATAAACATAAGGACCTGTTCCGGAAGTAGGAGTTGCAGTTGCTGTTCCGTTGCATCCGCCATTGCAGGAAACATTGGTTTGTGATGTAGAAGTGGTAACAGGAACAATAGCTGCACTTACTGTAACTGCTACTGTTGTCGGAGGAGAACAAGAAACAGCATCATCAACTGTACAGGTATAAGTTCCAGGGCAAAGATTAGAAGCTGTTGCAGCATTTCCACCTGACGGCGCCCATGAATAAGTAAACGGACCTGTTCCTGTTGCATTTGCTGTTGCAGTTCCGTTGCATCCCGAACAGTTGGCAGGAGTCGAAACACCGGTTGCAGTTAAGGCAGTAGAGCAGGAAAGAAAATCTATAAAAACGCCGGAATCATAAATGCAATCACCTGCATCTGCTATTGCAATTTTCCAATGATACGTTTGGCATGCACAAAGTGAAATCGTTCTTGTAAGAATAGTTGTGAATCCATCGTATTGAATTGTCGGGCCGCCACCATTCGGAACATAATAAGCGCTGTTGGTGTTACCGTTTACATTGTTGATAGATACAATCGTTGTGTTATTGGGAAGCGTTGCAACATTTGTATTGTTATAAAATCCGGGCTGACATGCAGGGCCGGGACCTGTGATCCAGAAGCCGAATGCATCATTGAAAGAGGAGTTAACGAATTCAGGATATTCTTCAGAGCCGAAAACGAAATTAATTGTAAGCGTATTGCATTGAGGAATAATATCGAATTCAAGAATGCAGGGATCGCGGGTGGCCTGTGGATCAAGACTGGTTAGCTGAGGATCGTTCAGAATGGTGTTGTTGCAAGTACCTGCGCTCTGCGTATTATTCGGACCAATAGCATTTGTAGCAGTGCCGGTGGTCATGATAATTCCATTGGCAATTCCCATGTTAGTGGTATTTCCATTGGCGAATGTTCCGTAAGCATTTGCAGGGCAAGTCAGCACTACGTTGGTTACCGTCATGCTATTCCCGACGAGATTTGTGATCAGCGTACTTGCTGTAACGCCGGGAGTAATTGTAAGCTGTGCATTTACTTTCACACTGAAAAGCAGCAGAAAAAAGGCAAGCAGGAATTTAAAGGCAGTGGGTCGCCCGCGTAAAAATCTATCCATCACGTGAAATATTTGAACTACAAGGTGTTTGCTATTCCAAATATACGATTTCACTCGGGTAACTCAAACTGCATGACCAAAACAAACAGTTGAATGATTAAGCGCATCATTCGTTTCTGCACTGACGGAGGGAAAGTGGGGAATATTATCCGCGGTATCATATTGTAAGCACGAGGAGGAATTCAGAATGTCTATATTTGTTTAAACACCCCCATTAATCTTGTCTAAAGCCGCAGATCATCAATTAAATGTCGATTGGCAAAGCGAATTGACGCGTATTGCCACAAAGCATCATGTCATAGTCTGCTGGGTCGCGATCATCCTGAACCCGGTCTGGTTCGTTGCTGATTATTTTACTATTCCCGAATATTGGAAAATATTTTTAATCATCAGGCTTGCTGTTGCATTCATTACGCTGCTTGGAGTGGTGTTCCGGAAAAAATTAAAAATCAGCACGGAAATTTTAATTTTTATTCCTGTGATCGGCATTTCCTTGCAGAACGCTTACATGTGGAGCGTAATGGATATTCCGATGCTGCAGAAACATGCATTCGCTTACATCGCGCTTTTTATCGGCGCAGGAATGCTTGTGCTCTGGAAACCGTTTTGGTCTGTGCTTGTTGTAGTGCTTTCTTTTATTGCCAATATCTTTTTCCTGAAAACATTTTCTCCGCTCAGCACACAGGAAATTTTAATTAACGGCGGAATGCTTGTTGCAACTGTTGCGTGTTTTTCCTGTGTGCTCATTCATTCACGTTATACATTAACAAAAAAAGAGATCATTGCGCGACTTGCACTTGCAGCTTCGAATAAAGAGCTGGAAATGAAAAATGATATTATCGAAGAAAAGAACAAAGACATCACGGCCAGCATTAATTATGCGAAGAAGATCCAGGAAGCAATTCTGCCCGCGAAAGAGCTGAAGGAAAAATTATTTCCTGAATCATTTCTTTTATTTCTTCCGCGTGATATTGTTTCGGGTGATTTTTATTGGTACACGGAAAAGAACGGAAAGAAATTAATTGCAGCCGTTGATTGTACCGGTCATGGTGTACCGGGCGCATTTATGAGTATGATCGGAAACGCATTCCTGAATCAAATTGTAAATGAAAAAGGATGTACACAGCCTGCAGAAATTTTAAACCAGCTGCGCGCTTTGACTATTTCAGCATTAAAGCAGGACGGTTCTTCCGGTGAAAATAAAGACGGGATGGATATTTCATTGCTTTCATTCGACATGCAAAAAGGAATTGTAGAGTTTGCAGGGGCCAACAACCCGCTTTGGATCGCAAGCGTTGCTACAGGAGAAAATCCTCCTGTTCTGAGAGAGATCAAAGGAAACAAAATGCCGATTGGAATTTTTGTGGGCGATGAAATGCCGTTTACAAATCATGTAATCGAATTAGTAAAAGGCGAATCTATTTATATTTTCACCGATGGTTTTGCAGATCAGATGGGCGGCACAAGCGGAAAAAAATTCAGGTACAAATCGTTCCGTGAACTTTTGCTTTCCATGCATGCCCGGCCAATGAAAGAGCAGGAATCAATTACTCAAACTACAATCACCGAATGGAAAGGCCTGCTTGATCAGACAGATGATATTCTTGTTATCGGAATTAAAGTTTAACAGCACGTTAACGCTCATCAACAGTGAAGTTTTTTCTACACAGTGAGTTAGCAGAAGGATTTAATGATTTGGTGACTGGGAGATTATTCGCACAAGCTCAACGCACATTCGGATTGCTTGTTTTATAATTAAATCTTATTCTTTTTTCAATCACCCAGTCACCAGATCACACAGTCACCAGATCTTCGGGGGACTATTGCGGATAATTTTTGATATTAGCGGGAGGGAAATAATTTAAAATAAAATCCATGGCAAAGATCGATTGGGCAACGACAATGAAACCTTTGATTAAAAAGTACAAAGGCAAACCTCATCCGCTCGAATACAAAACCATTTACCAGCTTTTAGTAATGGTGGTTTTGTCTGCGCAGGATTCGGATAAAAACATAAATAAGATTGCGCCGGAATTATTCAAAGCATTTCCGAATATGAAATCGCTTGCTCGTGCAGATGAAGAAGCGTTAGAGCCGTTCATTCGTAAAGTTCGGAATTGGAAAAACAAATCGAAGTGGCTAATGCAAATGGCGCAAACCATCAAGGATGATAAAAAGATTCCGCTTACGATGGATGCACTTACGGAATTGCCCGGCATCGGAAGAAAATCTGCGAATGTAATTATGCGCGAAGCAGGTGTGAAGGCAGAAGGCATTGTTGTGGATCTGCATGTTGTTCGTGTCGCGCCGCGCATCGGAATTGCGGAAGGAACAGATCCGAAGAAAATTGAGAAGCAGCTGATGGAAGTGATCCCGCAAAAAAATTGGGGCGAGATCGGCATGGCAATCTCATTTTTAGGAAGGGAAACGTGTCGTCCTTCCCATCCTGAGCATGAGGAATGTGTGGTGCAGCATGTTTGTGCTTATTATAAGGAAACGCATAAGAGAAAAGTGAAAAAATGAAGATCATTATGAATTTCCGTAGATTTACACAATGACATTACAGGAATTTCTGCATGAAGAAGTGCAAAAGCTCGCCTTCCGCGAAGTCAGCAGCTCGGAATCTATTGCAAAGTCACGGTTATTAGACTCGATCACTTTAATTGATCTTGCAGTTTCAATTGAAGAAGCTTACCACATCAAAATTCCATTCACAGAAATTACAGACGAGAATTTTGATTCGATTGATTTAATCATCGCTTATCTTAACCGTAGAGGAATTCCTTCTTCGTAATGATAGCTGTAAAGCAACATCTCTTTCCTTTTTTATTAGCCCTTGCGGTTTGTTTTTTGCTTGTAAGATCGGGCAAGATAAATTCGTTTAACAATGTTCAGTCTGCAACAATTGATACCACAATTTCCAAAGCAACGTATTATCCGTATTTTTCAAATGAGCTGAATACAGAAATATGGCTTCGCTCTCATTTGAAAAACGGAACTGTTGTGCTGTTGGGATCTTCCGAACTTTCAGCACAAAGCGATAAATATATTGCCAATAAATTTTTAACCGACTCGATGCAAATTCCCTGTATCGCATTCGGAAAAGCGGGAAATCAATGCTTCAATATTTTTTGCCAGCTGCTTTCTTTCAATAAAGATTTAAAAAATGCCCGTGTAGTAATTGTTCTTTCGCCGGGTTGGTTTGATGGATATACCGACGGAACTTCTGCCGAATTATTCTTGCTTTATAATAATCGACGTACGCTTGGATATATCCTGGAAGACGATGCTATTCCCGGAGAATTCAAAAATTACATTGGCAAATATGTAAGCCGTCATTTTTCTTCCATCAATGCGCCGGATGAAAGTTTACTCTCATTTTATTATTTAAGCAAACAGTCGAACCCCGTTAATAAAATTGCCACAGCGCCTTTCGCAGCGTTTCACCGTTTTTGTCTTGATAAGCGAAATGATCTTTATCTGCAGGCTTATGCGGATCAGCATTTACAATTTCCCAATCATTACATTCCTACCAATGAGCTAACGACATGGCGTTATGTTGATGCTGATTTTCGTTTTCATGAATTGAATTGGGATAGTCTTGGACAGAAAGAATTAGACGCATTTAATTTAGCAAGCACAAATAATACTGCCGGTGTGGAAAATGAATATTATGAGGCATGGGTACGAGGCAGAGCATTCAAGCCACTCAAAAATTTATCGCTGGAAGAAAGTACAGAATACCAGGATTTTCTCATGCTCATGAACCTGCTTCATTATTACAATGCAGATGCCTTTTTTATTATCCAGGGTTTGAATCCACATGTGCTTACATCTTCAACCAATCTTGATCACACGATTACTGCAATTGAAAACGAAATTGACAAGCGCGGTTATAAGTGCTACAATATGTTTACGAGCTCCAAAGAAAAATATGTGAAAGGAACGCTTAATGATATTATGCATACAGGGGAATATGGCTGGATGAAAATTGACAGCGCAATCGCGCATCATTATTTTAAACCTTATTAAAATGGATCTCAAAAAAGCGGCATTGAATTTCATGATTTACTTAATCCTGCTTACGGGCTTCTGGTTTTTATATTCACCATTAAATACCAGCGAGGCAAACACTCCGAAATCATCCACACAATTCGTTTACGCGAAGTTCTGATGCTGCCATTTTCCACGATCGATTTTTTTCTTTTGCTCGGCGGGTTTTTCCTGCTCTTGCTTGCAATAAAAAAAATCGCACCGAAGCTCATTTCTTATAAATCCTTCCTCAGCTTTTTTGTTCTTTATTACCTCGTGTTTCTTTTTCCAAGCCACATGCAGGCTCTGGCATTTGTTATCTTTGCTTATCTCGTTTATTATTTATTTGATTACG
>JBKJMR010000367.1:0-2640 GCA_046596275.1 Bacteroidia bacterium
TACGTCGCCGGTGGAAACGCGGGATACAAGTGAATCGATTTGCAGATCGTTGGGACCGATGCCATCCATTGGGGAAATAATTCCCCCAAGTACGTGGTAAACGCCGGAATATTGATGCGTATTTTCAATCGCCATTACGTCGCGCACATCTTCCACAACACACACCACTCCATGGTCGCGTTTTGTGGTGGTGCAGATGGTACAGCTCTCGTGATCACTGATGTTGAAGCATACTTTACAGTATTTCAGCTCAGCGCGTAAACGGGTAAAAACAGTGCCGAATTTTTTGACAGCAGCTTCGTCCTGGCGCAATAAATGCAGGACATAACGCAGGGCGGTTTTGCGGCCGACTCCCGGCAATTGGGAAAAGGCATCAACAGCTTCCTCGACAAGTTTTGAAGGGTATTGCAACATTCCCGCAAAATTAAGCATTGGGAAGGGTTTTTCTTTACCCCGTGCCGTCAATTTGAGAATATATTATCAACGGTGAAAAGTTGGTGGTTGGAGGCCGGGAAAAGTTGGTGGTCGTATATTGCTTCCACCACTAACAACCCACTAACAACCCACCACTAACCACCAACCACCAACCTTTTTTACCACCAACTTTTCCTGCTATCTTCGTCGGCTAAATGCAGCCCACAACAATTCTCATATGCGTCGCGATCTATACGCTGGTTTTATTCGGCGTCACCTGGCTCACTTCACGTGGTGCAAGCAATGAAACTTATTTTGTTGGCAATCGCTCTTCACGCTGGTACCTGGTAGCGTATGGAATGGTAGGCGCTTCACTTTCCGGCGTTACGTTTATGTCGGTGCCCGGCGATGTGGAAAC
Source organism: Bacteroidia bacterium (assembly GCA_046596275.1). Classification (GTDB taxonomy): domain Bacteria; phylum Bacteroidota; class Bacteroidia; order Palsa-965; family Palsa-965. Next base: position 833 of record JBKJMR010000367.1, read on the forward strand.
AAAACAATTTGCGTATTTCCAGATGGTGCTTGGCTATTTTGTCGGCTACATCGTTGTCGCTTATGTTTTGTTGCCACTTTATTACAAGCTCAACCTCACCTCCATTTATTCGTATTTACAAAAACGTTTCGGAAATTATTCGTACAAAACAGGCGCATTCTTTTTTATTCTTTCCCGGGTTGTAGGCGCTTCTTTTCGCATGTTTATTGTGATCAATGTGCTGCAGCAATTTGTGTTTTCTTATTGGGGAATACCGTTTTGGGTCACCACATCCATCTTTGTTGCGCTGATTCTTATTTACACATTTGAAGGCGGTGTAAAAACAATTGTTTGGACAGATACGCTGCAAACCACCTTTATGCTCATATCACTTGTGCTCACAGTTTATCTTATCGCCAAACATTTCGACTTCAGCTTCGGCGAATTATTCCAAACGATCGCCGACAGCCCGATGTCGAAAATATTTAACTGGGATTGGCATTCAAAAGACTTTTTTCCGAAAGCATTTTTTGGTGGAATGTTCATCACCATCGCCATGACAGGTCTCGACCAGGAAATGATGCAGAAGAATATTTCCTGCAAAACGTTAAAAGACGCGCAGAAAAACATGATGAGCTTCAGCGCTATAATTATCGTGGTCAATTTGCTTTTTCTTTCCTTAGGCGTTTTGCTTTTTAACTACGCTGCACAAAACGGAATTAGTGTTGAACGTTCAGATGATTTATTCCCGACCATCGCGTTGAATTATTTTGGTCCTGCTTGTGCGATCTTCTTTATCATCGGATTGATCTCTGCAGCATATCCGAGCGCAGATGGAGCATTGACAGCATTAACCGCATCTTTTTGCATTGACTTTCTCGGATTCAACAAGCCGGGGAAATTCCAGGATGCGCGAAATAAAAAAAATACACGCTACATCGTTCATATCAGCTTTGCTATTTTGCTTTTGCTTGTCATTGTCATTTTTAAAGAGATCAATGATGAATCTGTTTTGAGAAAATTATTTACGGTCGCGAGTTATACGTATGGACCATTGCTTGGCTTATTTGCTTTCGGAATATTGACCAACAGGAAAACGAATGAAAAGCTTGTTCCGTTTATCGCGTTAATTTCTCCGGCAATCTGTTATGTGCTTGCTACGTTTTCTGCAGATTGGTTTGGCGGATATAAATTCGGCAATGAGCTTTTGATCGTAAATGGATTAATCACTTTCATCGGGTTGATCTTCATTTCTAAAAAAGCCGACGCCGTAGAACTTTTACCATCTTAAATGGAAAAGAAACATTCCCGTTCCAATTCGCTTGTTTATTTGCTTGAACGCACACATCGCCAGGCAAAACAATTATTGCAAAATGAGTTCGACGCAAGCGGATCAACTATTTCTGTGGATCAATGGATCGTACTTTCACGCGTTGGCGAATACCAGGGACAAAATCACAAACAGATCGCTGATTCCACAGCAAAAGATCCTGCATCCATTACGCGCATCATTGCATTGCTATTCAAACAAAAGCTGGTAAAAAAAACGCCCGATAAAAAAGATCAGCGCAGTTCGCTCTTAACAATTACACCAGCCGGAAGAGCCGTTCTCAATGGCTGTGCAAAAAAAGCTGAAGCATTCAGAAAAACTGCAGGAAGAGGAATGTCACAGGAAGATTTAAATCAGCTGAAAAAATTGCTTGACACGCTGTATGAAAATAGCGGAGGGAAATTGTTTTAGAGAAAATGTTTCTTGTTTCTTTTTTCTTGTTTCTCGTTTGTTGTTTGTTGTTAGTTGTTGTTGTTTGGGGATTTTAGTTTGTTGTAAG
>JBKJMR010000638.1:0-3824 GCA_046596275.1 Bacteroidia bacterium
TGGAAAAGATAAATGAAAGGTGTTAACCCGACAGCGATCAATAATTTCAAAACATAATTCGTGAACGCTGTGATCCAGAATTGTTCCATTGTAAAAATTCCGGGAACAACGAACGCTATAAACAAAACCACGAATGTATCGATCAATTGAGAAATCACTGTTGAGCCCGTTGATCGCAGCCAGATGTATTTTTCGCCTGTGCGTTTTTTCAAGAACCAGAAAATTCCGGAATCAACAAGCTGACTGATGATGAAAGCGGAAATGCTTCCGGCAATGATCCACTTCGACTGACCGAAAACTGCGTTGAATTGCAAATCATTTACAACGCCTGGTATTGTTCCTGCAGGATCGCCCGTAAAAGCGGGTGGCGCCATGGATGCAGTGACGATGAAAAAACAATATCCGATCATCACGGCAGTAAGCACAGAAATGAAACGCACTACTTTTCGGCCGTAAAATTCATTTACAATATCTGTTGTGAGAAATACAATTGGCCAGGGAAGAATGCCAATGATGGAAACATACGTTCCGAAATCGAGCGAACCAAATTTGAGATGAACCTGGAATAATTTTGAGCTGATTAATTCTGCCGTGATTGCGCTGGTGATAAATATTGCGGAGAGAATTAATAATAAGCGGGATTTTTTTGATTGAAGAATCATATGGAGATGAACGAATTGAGGATGTACGAATTGAGATGTAGGAATTGAGATGTACGATTTACAATGGAAAAATTAATATTTAATCTCTTGCTCAGCAAACTGACTTACATTCATCGAACGTATTATGCAACCACCCATTACACAAATGGTGGACGTATCATATTTTAATTGTTTAAAATTTGCTTTCGCAATATCCTTCTTTCTTTTCGCCAGTGCTTTGAAAGCGTATGCTCTTACAATTGGTTTTTTATGCTTCAGTAAATAAATAAGCTGTTTGTCGGTGGCAACAGTTGCTAATTGCTCATAACAAGCAAACTCCCAGGTATAAAAGCCACCAAATCCTACTCTGCCATCATTTAATTGTTCTGCAGAATCCAGGCGGCTAACAATATCTTGGTAATTCTTTTCTTTGAGGATTTTAAGAATTACTGAATCCTTATGTGATAGATTCAGTCCAATATCAGACGGACGAAGTGAGTTATTTCCGGAAATTAAACTTGTATCATTTGCAGGAAGTACATTCTTTTCATAGAAATAGTCATACCCAAAACCCAATCCTGCAATAAGCAAGATGACCGCAACCGGGATGGCTAGCAAGAATAGTTTCATGAAAATTAGTTGAATTGGCTTTTTAAAATTAATCCAATATTAGTTGACTTCCAAAAAAGCATCAATCGCATTCATCACGCGATCCAATTCTTCTTCCGTAATGCAATAAGGCGGCAACACATAAAGTATATTTCCCAGCGGACGAAGAATTATTCCACGTTCGATAAAAAACGCATGCACTTTTTCGGCAAGCGGATTTAAATATTCGGTTTCTTCTTGTGTTTTTATTTCAAGTGCGAAAATAGTTCCGAACGAACGGACAGCTTTAACAGCAGCATGATTTTCAAAACGTATGCAAGCATTTTTCATCGCCTCACTTATTTCCGAAATGCTTTCCACCGTCATTTCAGTTTCAAACAAATCTAAACTTGCCAATGCGGCTGAACATGCAATTGGATTTGCAGTATAGGAATGTCCGTGGAAAAATGTCTTTGTTTTATCAGAAGTTAAAAATGCGATGTGAATTTCAGCTGAACAAACCGTTGCACCCAATGGAAGAAATCCGCCGGTCAAACCTTTCGACAAACAAATAATATCAGGCTTATCATAACAATGATCGGTTGCGAACATTTTGCCTGTGCGACCGAATCCTGTCATTACTTCATCAGCAATGGTGATTACATTTTTGCTTTTCGCCAGCTGAATCAACTCATCAAGCAAATGCGATTCATACATGATCATACCGCCTGCGCCCTGAACGAGCGGCTCAAAAATAAATGCTGCACAATTTTCCTGTAAAGCTTCATTCATTTTTTGAACCGACTCTTTTTCTTTGCCCGCAACAGGAACAGGAATGTGAATCACATCAAACAACATTTTATCAAACGCATTCGAAAAAACATTCCTCGCTCCTACCGACATCGAACCGAATGTATCGCCATGGTACGCATTTTCAAACGCAATGATTTTTGTTCGCGGCTCTCCTTTATTGTGCCAGTATTGAAATGCCATTTTTAAAGCCACTTCAACCGACGTCGAACCATCATCGGAATAAAAAACTTTATCGAGTGCCGGAAAAAACTCAAGCAAACGTTCTGCTAACCGTACAGCAGGTTCATGGGTAAATCCTGAAAAAATTGCGTGCTCCAGCGTTTGCATTTGCTCAGAAATCTTCTTTGCAATGTATGGATGCGCATGTCCATGCAAATTCACCCACCAGGAAGCAATCGCGTCGATGTAAGCTTTATCATTTTCATCAAACAATAAAGTTCCATCGCCGCGCACAATCGCAATCGGCGCTTCCATATTCAGCTGCGGTGTAAATGGATGCCAAACGGATTTCAGATCACGTTGGGAGAGAGAAAGATTATTCAAGATCAAAAATTCAAAATTCAAAATTCAAAATCTGCCAGAACCAATTTTGAATATTGAATTAATTATAGGTTCTCTTTAAAGATCGCAGCGTACTTGCTCACTACTTCTTTGTTGATCACACTTTCTTTATTGATGCGACCCAAACATTTCAGTCCGCTGTAAGAAAGAATAATGTCTTCGGAAAGCTTGTGCGGCGCACCATTAAAAATAAGTCCGAGCACTGGAATTTTTCTTGTCTTCAATGCATCAATAGACAAGATCGAATGGTTGATGCTGCCGAGATAATTCTGAATAACGAGCACAACCTCTGCGTTTATTTTGGTGATGATGTCAACAATAAATTCTTTGTCATTCAGCGGAACCATTAATCCACCCGCACCTTCAATGATCAATGTATTTGTTGTTTCCGGTAAATTGATTTTATCGAGCGTAATATGCTCTCCTTCGATTTCTGCCGCAGCGTGCGGCGACATGTATTGCTTGAGCACAAAACTTTCGGGATGAATTACAGTTTTTGTATTCGAAATCAGCTTCTTGATCTTGGCAGCGTCAGTAGAAAAGAAGCTTCCTGTCTGTACAGGTTTCCAATAATCAGCTTCAAGTGCTTCTGCAAGAATCGCAGCGGTGACGGTCTTACCAACATCCGTTCCGATTCCGGTTACAAAAATTCTTTTCATAGGGAGAGATTCAGCGAAAGGTTAAAGATCGTAATAAGATTCTTTATACCCAAAAGTTTCATTCCAACTGCGCCGGGATTAGGAATTGCTGTAAACAATTGATCAGCCTTGTCAACGATGACTAATTGCCATCACGCGAATTAGTAACCGTGATTAGTATTTGCCGCAGAGGAAAAACCGGACGCTAAAAGTCTAAATAGCAGAAGCAATCACACGCAACAGCTCATCGATTTCCATTGGATGATTAAATCCATGAATGATCACACGCAGGCGCTCTTGTCCTTCGGCAACTGTCGGAGATAAAACAGCGCGGAGATCGAATTTATTTTCCCTGCAGATTTCAGCCACACGTCTTGTCTGCTCATTTCCGCCAATGAGAATACCTTGTATAGGCGTGTCGGAAGGAATCAATTTTATTGCCGGATAGTCAAGCGCTTTTTTTCTGAAATAATCTACGAATGAAAATAATTGTTTCCGGAGCTCTTGTTTTTTTGCAAGGCTTTTTACCGCACAACGCATCACAAGCAGATCATGTACCGGCAGGCTGGTAGTATAAATAAAC
>JBKJMR010000015.1:0-3485 GCA_046596275.1 Bacteroidia bacterium
CTTCTTCCGTTAATCCCATCGGGATATTTGACGCATTTACATTGAGATACAGGTTAGAACTGTTGAGTGCAAACATGTATTCCGTAGGCGTAAAGAAATGCGATTTATTAAGAGAAGGATAAATAGCAGGGTAGGTAGCATGAACGGAAATTCCGTCCTGGTTCCAGGTGAGGCCGCCGTTGTAAGAATAATGCCAGAATGTTTTTCCCGAACCCACGAGGATCAGCGTATCGGTGCCGAAATTGTGAATGCGTGTAGCGCCGGAAGTATAATTCGGGACATTGGCAACAACAGGGTTGATGGATGAAACCAGCGTTGTTCCGCCCGCCCAGCCGTTGGTGGTCTTGTACACGTTGGTCACTTTCGTTAAGGTATTATAGGTGACGAGGTAACCAACAGTATTGCTTACCATGTGAATATCGGAGAGCTCTTCATTCGCCGCAAGGAAAGTGTCGATCACCGTTTTCACACCGGCAGGCGAGAAGCGCGATATTTCCCATCCTTTGTAAGTGAACGTGGTGTAATCAAACCAGCCACCGGCATCAATAATTTCTCCGCCAGCTTTCACCGTTTGCGAATGTGTTCCGCCACCCACGCTGAACATCGTAAATGTGTTTGCGCTGTCGGTAGAAACCATCGGCATGCCAGCGCGCGTCATCACCACTACTTTTTCATCAGCAGAAGCAGAAAATTTACGGGCATTGACAGGAATGCCATTCGTATTTTTCTGCAGCCAGGTCTGGCCGTTATCCGTGCTTACAAAAACCTGCCCGTTGCGGTCGCCTGCGAGGTAGCAGCTGTTGAGCATACGCACCGCCATAAGGTCTTCACCGGTCGGGATCGTGTCCGTAACGCTGTACGTGCGGCCTTTGTTATTCGAATAGCTGACCATGCCATCCGACCTTGCAATGATGCCGTTAGTTCCGTTGAAGTGAAGATCGTAAATGGTTCCAAAACCACTGCCGCGCGGAAATAGGTATTCCCAGGTCACACCATTGTCGGCAGATTTAAAACCGGGCCAGCAGTACAGGTCAGAATTAATGTAAAATATCGCTCCATACGATCCGAACGGGAGGATGGTTTTCTGCTGCCAGGTTACACCCGAATCGTTGGTAGAGTACGGCTGATTTCCCGACACAGCAAAATAATCACGCACATTATTAATGCAGATCACTGTGCTACCTGCAGGCATGGGGTTCGACCTCCATGTCGTTCCTCCATCGTAAGTCTTGTAAATATTCGTCGTCGTAGCTACAATGAATGTATCCGCCGAAAGCATTACAAAATCCGCAAGCATGCCAGAGAAGGTTGTGTTAAAGGTCAACGGCGCGAATGTTTGTCCACCGTCTGTTGAAACAAAATTACCGGTCGCACCTTTGAACAGCAGCACCTTGTTTCCATAATTCCTGAGCGCCGGCGTACCACTGCTCGATACACCCTGTACGTTCGACCACGTAATGCCATCAGGCGAAAAATGAATATCACGCAGGGCAGGCTCGTAGGCAGCGTAGCCCGCAGGCGTCACGATCATCTGGTCAAATCCCCAGCCATTCGCCACGTTAGGAATGGTGGTAAGCGTTTGCCAGCCATCAGTAGTTTTCCACACATCCGGCGACGAAGGAGCGAACATCATACCTTCCATATTATTGCGCATCACAAACGGCCCCGGGTAATTAGCGTGGTCCACCGCGTTCACATATTTCCATTCTTTAGTAGAAGGATTGATCAGCGCCATGCGAAAGCCCGACCCTCCCACCTGCACACCCATAAAAACAGAATCTTCATTATGCACCAGCGGACTGATAGGAGCGTATTCCTGGATATGCAGGCCGGTCTGGGCAGTTAATGCAAGTGCTGCAAGGGAACCTGCTAGTAAGGAAAGTGTAAATTTTGTTTTCACGGGCGTCTATTTTTAGCGTGTTCAAAAATAGTCGCGGGCGCTTACAGGTTCAATACGACAAATGCCGTATTAAGGGCGTGCTGTTGTATCGCATTTTTTCAGGGATGGAGTGGGAAGGTGATAATTACAAAACAGAAGATGGGGTTTCAAAGAAATAATAATGAAAAATAAAAGCGCATTCCTGTTTTGGATATGCTTCGTTGCGGCGATGAACACACCATACTGTTGGTTGGTTAAACCGATAATTTCAGCCGCATAGTTCCTTGTTATCAAACGCAGCCTCAGCTTTACTTATTGTCTTTTTCTTACGCACCATCCGGCCTTGTCTCGTGTCTCTCTCATGTCTCTCTGGTATCTCTCTGGTATCTCTCCCGTGTATGCCCAAAATCTTGCAAATAATGCAAAACAAGAGAATACAAAAAAGTGAAGACTCAATGTCCCTGATTTTCCTTTGATTTTAATAGCAGGGCATATCACCTATTAACATTAACCAGCCACGCCCCAATCCTTAAATTGCCCTTCCGCCTGATCCATAATTTCCGCCATGATCTTATTCAGATCCTCCAGATCCATTTTTCCACGCAGCTCTTTCTTTAATGCTAAACGAATTGCTGCTTTCGCATCTTCTTTTTTCGTCCAGTCAATCTGCAGGTTTGATTTCACAGCTTTACAAACGGCATGCACCACTTCCTGGATCGGTCCTGCTTCTTTTATAATGTCTTTCTTCGCATAAATAATATCATAAAAAGCCAGCTCTTCATCTGACAGACCTAATTCTGTTTGCCGCTTTTCTTCTTCTTGTAAATCTTTTGCGCGTTCTACTAATTCCAGAATTGTGGTGTAGGAATCAATCGCATTTTTATGGTAACGATCAATGATCTTTTCTATTTCCTCTTTCAGCGAAGTATATTTTTTGATATTCTTTCGCATACGCAACGCAATTTCTCCTTTGAGCATATTGCGCATGATTTCTATTTTTAAAGCAAGACCATCTTTTTGTTTTTTAGCACCCAGCAAAAAATCTTCATTCAGAATGGAAACATCAGGCTTTTCAATTCCCGCCATCGCAAAAACATCAATCAATTCTTCCGATTCAATGCTCGATGAAATAAGATCACGCACTTTTTGCTGATTGTCTTTCTTTGCAACGCCGACAGATTTTGCTTTTCTGATCGCAGCAGAAACATGCTGGATGTATAGAATGTCCAATGCAACTTCCGAAATTTCTTCCTGGTTGATCACGATGCTCACGATTCCGGTTAGTCGCTTTTCTTCTTTCATGAATGTTTCAGAAAGTTCATCGGATTTTATGATCCCGTCTGTTCCCTTATTCACAAGCAACACTTTATCTCCGGAAGTCAATGCTTTCCAACGCGAATAATCTATTGCAGCCGGTAAATAGAATCTGCATTTCTCTAACTGATCGTAGAACATTTCCAATGCTTGTTCCATGTCAATCTTCGTATCACCGCGTCCGCCACCTGCTGTGTACTTCTGTGTTGCTGATTTCAGCTGATCACCGATACCGATGTAATCCACAATCACGCCGGATTGTTTATCGCGGAACACACGGTTTGCACGCGCG
>JBKJMR010000043.1:0-3971 GCA_046596275.1 Bacteroidia bacterium
GAAAATTCCAATGAATCATCAGAAACATCAATTACATTTTTTTCGATCAATCCCACATTTCTTGCATAACGTTCGCTATAGATGCGGTAATTCAAACGATTCGTATCTAACTTTTGCAAAACATGTAAGGTCGAATCAAAACTCATACTGTTAATGCTGTACGGCTCATCCACAGAAACATATTTGTATTCCCATTCACCAATCGTATTGTGCGCATTTCCATTCCACTTTTTATCTTCACGCGGAACAAAAGCAAGTCGGATGAAACGCTGATCTTCTTCCACTTTTTCTGCCACTGAATTAGTCCGCACAAATGTCCAGACACGCGAAATAGTCCATGGCAAATTTTCATACGGAATGCTGTCAATGTAAGGACGCTTGTACCGTTCTACACGCATGGCTTGCCTGCCGCTATTATCCGTGTAATACGATTCAATCATTTCTTTCACCTGGTAACGGTAAACCTCCGTGTCATTATCGAATGAATTATAATAAGTAGAATCCACTTCGTAAATGCACCAGTGACCAATGTTATCCGGGAAATAGGAATAGCCTGCATCAGGAACTTTTTCATCTTTTTTGCAGGCGCTCACAAGAAAAAAAACGGCCATCAGCACAAACAATGTTCGTGGTGAAAGCAGCATTTTTTTATTTGTAAAAATTTTCATCCGCAAAAAATTGATTCACTTTTTTAGTTTCCAAATGTCTTTTCAACTACTTCTGAATAGACAGGCAATTCTGTCCGCGCAATAAATCCGCCGCCTATCAAATCATCTCCTTCAAAGAACACTGCAGATTGTCCGGGCGCTACTCCTGCTACCGGGCGATGAAATGTTGCTTTTATTTTTCCGTCAACAACAGTCAGCGTTGCAGGCGTTCCTTTATCGTGGTAACGAATTTTGGTAAGCGCAACAAAATTTTCAGGAAGCAATTCGTATTTCACCAGGTTAAAATCGCGAATGAACATTTCCTGCTTATCCAATTCATTTTTTGTTCCGATCACAACCGTATTTGTTTCCGGGATGATCTGTAATACAAACATCGGTTCGCCCAAAGCAATTTCCAATCCTTTGCGCTGACCGATGGTATAGAATGGATAACCACGATGTGTGCCCACCACTTTCCCATCTGTCAAAACAAAATTTCCGCCTTCTACTTTTTCTTCCAGGCCCGGAACTTTATGTTTTAAGAACGCACGGTAATCGTTATCAGGAATGAAACAGATCTCGTAGCTCTCACTTTTTTTCGCGAGCTCTTCGTAACCGGCTTTCATTGCCATTTCACGGATCTCCGCTTTATGAAATTTTCCAAGCGGAAACATGGTGCGCTTCAAGCTCTCCTGCGAAAGTCCCCAAAGCACATAAGACTGATCTTTCGCTTCATCCAATCCTTTTGAAATCACATAACGGCCATTCTCCTCCCGCACCTGCGCATAATGCCCGGTCGCAATAAAATCACAATTCAATTGATCAGCACGTTTTAATAATGCTTCCCATTTGATATGCGTATTGCAAAGCACACACGGATTTGGAGTGCGGCCAGCTAAATATTCTTCCACGAAATTATTGATGATATGTTCACCGAATTCCGCGCGAATGTCAAGAATGTAATGTGGAAATCCGGAATTCACGGCAAGCGTTCTTGCATCGTTGATCGAATCCAAACTGCAGCAACCTGTTTCTTTTTTTGAACCTCCTGCAGCTGCATAATCCCATGTTTTCATGGTAATGCCAATTACTTCATATCCTTCTTCATGCAACATGAGCGCCGCTACCGAACTATCGATACCGCCGCTCATGGCTACAAGTACTTTTCCTTTTTTTGTATTCACGTCATTGTCCTCCGGGTATTTCCCCACCACCATTTCCATTATTCTGCTCTTCTATCTGCTTATTAAAATCGTCTTTCTTAATTATCTTTTCTTCACTTATCATTTTTCCTGCTTTCCAGGTTTCTTTTCCCTTCAGCTCATAAGCAAATTTGTTGTTTGGATTCTGCCAGTAATATTCCCAAATGCCATCCTTCAGCGAATTTTTATAATTGCCTACAATGTTCACGCGTCCATCCTGCATATACCAAACTGCACGTCCTTCATAATTGCCCATCTTGTACGTGCCTTCCGCTTTTTTCTTTCCGTCAGCATAATATTGCATCCACACGCTATCCTCCACATTGTTCTTGTAATATTTTATTTCCGCAGGCTGTTTTGTACCCGGATAATAAATTACAGACTTCCCTTCTTTCTTCCCGTTTTTATAGCGCTCTTCCGAAAGAAATAATCCGTCTTCCGTATAAAAAGTCCACACACTATCTTTTTGCTGATTAATATATTTTCCCTGCGCCTGCAGCTTTCCGCTTATGCTGTACATTTTTCCATAATTCACCTTACCGCCGTTAAGGAAATTCATCTCCGTCATTTTCTTTCCATTCGTATCGAAGTAAGTGAAAATGCCAAAAGGTGTATCATCCTTAAATTGTCCTACATAAATGCACGTGCCCAGCTCGTCCACCTTTTTCCACTTCCCTTGTTTTTTCCCCGACGCATCAGTCACATTCGGATAATCACCTTCAGGAACATCATTTTGGGCAGCGAGTGTTGCAGGAAGTGCCAGTATCAATCCTAACAGGATCATACAAAGGCTAATGGAATTGATTTTCAGGGTTTTCATGGGAGATGTAAAGTTACGATTATACTTGAATATGAAAAAGCAAAAAGCGGGCCGATCTGCTTCGGGAGCATAAGGCATCGGGGGTTGAAAAGTAACGCGTTGAAGAGGGGAATAATTGTGTTGGGAAGGAGGTGATCCTTCGACAAGCTCAGGAGTGATTGGTTCAAGGTGATTGGTTCAAGGTGATTGGTGATTGGTGTCCGCCGCGGCGGAGGTGTTTGTTGATCAATCTTGAATTTTGAATAAATTATGGCGTGTCCCGTGTAGTATCGCTTTTCCGCGTTTCCTTCACGGGTCAGGCTATACGTTGCAAGTCCTCCCGTGAAGTAGAGGCAAGCTCACTTTACAGTCCGGGCTTTTTCACTGCTATCCTTCACGCAAAAAAATAAGAAGTAAAAAAACCTTAACTTTAAAAATGACCACGTTTGTAACTGTTGCCATTTTCACTTATGCACACGAAGCTGCTATTCCAAGGGCAAGACTTGAATCGGAAGGAATTTTGTGTTTTTTAAAAGATGAACATACGCTGATGCTTCAACCCTTCTTCACATTCAACGGAAGCGGAATTAAACTGCAGGTAAATGCAGAAGATGTGGAAGACGCAATTCGCGTGCTCAAAGATTCAGGATACACAACAGAAAACATTATTCCCTGAATTTATTTTCTGACCACTGACTCCGCCGCGGCGGATGACCACCGACGACTGACTACTGATAATTAAATCCCATAAACAACACATCATCAAACTGGAATTCATCTGCTTTCCATGCAAAGAAAGCATCGTGTACGCGTGTGTATTGCTCTTCCATTGGCAAATGCGCAATTTCCGTTAACAAAGCACGCATTCGTTTAGAAGAAAATTTAGAGCCGGTCTCTGAGCTGAATTGATCTGTGAATCCATCGGAAAATAAATAGATAGAATCCGATTTTTCAAGATGTACTTCGAGCTGCTCAAAAACAGGATAGACCTTATTGTACACACCACCAATTCCGCCCTTGTTCGTTTTGTATTCCATGAGCTGACCATTGCGAACGATAATAAGCGGACGACCGGCACCGGCGAACTGTAAGGTGTTATCTCTTTTATCAATTACACACAAAGCAATATCCATTCCATCATGCGATGACTCACTCGATTCTTGCTGGTGCAGCGATGTATTGATGTCTTTGTTCAGGTAACTTAAAATCTCCGAAGGTTTGGTTACGTTATAATCGAATACAATCTTATTCAAAAGCGTTGAGCCGATCATCGACATGAACGCGCCTGGAATTCCGTGACCGGTACAATCTACCAAAGCGAGA
>JBKJMR010000089.1:0-3551 GCA_046596275.1 Bacteroidia bacterium
GAATGCGGAACCGCTGATCATCATCGGGAAAGGAAGTTCGTATGAAAAAGAATGGCAGCGTGTCGACTCGCTTGCCGGGAAAGGACTTTACAAATCTGCGCTCGATCTCAGCAATCAAATTACAGATCGTGCAAAAAAAGAAAATAATAATGCGCAGATTGTAAAAGGATTGATCCATCGTTTTAAGTTTTCGCAAATGTTCAAGGAGAACAGCGCCGACTTCGCGATTTATGATTTGCAGAATGAATTAAAAACAGCAAAGTTTCCACTTGCGCCTGTTTTACATTCAATGCTGGCGGATTTATACTGGTCGTATTACCAAACAAATCGGTACACGTTTTATAATCGCACGCAAACTGTCGGATTCAAAAACGATTCGATTAATACCTGGGATGTAAATCATCTTATAGATCAAACAATAAAACATTACCAGCTTTCACTCGCGAAGCCTGATAGTCTGAAAGGCGTTTCAACAGATATTTACGAAGCGATCATTACTTCGGGAACTGCACCAACTGAATTGCGCCCGACACTTTATGATTTTCTTGCATGGAAAGCATTCAATTTTTACAAAGGCGAAGAAGCATCTATCAATCGTCCTGTTGATCGTTTTATTTTGGATCAAACTGCACATTTTTCTCCTGCTGCAGATTTTGCAAAGCAGAATATTTCAAGCGCGGATAGTATGTCGCTGAAATATTACGGGATAAAAGTCATCCAGGATCTGGTGCGTTTTCATTTGAAAGATTCGAAAGCAGATGCGTTGATTGATGCAGATCTTGCGCGGATTGTTTTTGTCCGTGCCCATTCTGTTCTTCCTGAAAAAGACAGTTTGTATGATGCTGCGTTACGACAGCTTGCTGCAAATTATCCTGAGAATTCTTATACAGGAGAAGTAATTTATTACATCGCCGAATATCACAATTCGCTTGGAGATAAATATGTGGCAGGTAAAGAAACGCGTTATCGCCTCGAGAAAAAGTATGCTTTGGAATTATGCGATCGTGTGATCACTAAGTTTCCTGAAACACTTGGTCAGAAACTATGCGCTTCACTGAAGAATACGATTGTTTCTAAAAGCATTCAATTCAAAACAGAAAAAACAGTTCAGCCCGATCAGCCTTCACGCGCATTACTGACATGGAAAAATATTTCGAAGGTTTATGTTCGTATTGCAAAGACCGATCAGGGTTTGCGCCAGCGCGATGATAAGCGTACGGAAAAAGAAATTATCGAAGATTATCTCAAGCTCAATACAGTTGCAACATGGGAACAAGCGCTTCCTGATGATGGTGATTATCAAACCTATAATGCAGAGCTGAAAATTCCTGCATTAGCTCCGGGTAATTATGTGATCCTCGTTTCGCATGATAAAGAATTCAAATTAACTGAAAATGGAATTGCTTACGGAACACTATGGAGCTCTTCCATCAGTTATCTGAATCGGCAGCTGAAAGACGGCAGCTACGATTATTATTTATTCGATCGTTACACCGGTGCGCCGCTTGCAGGAGTTTCTTCGCAGGTTTGGATTGACAAATATGATTATTCAAGCCGCAGATATAATTACCGTAAAGGCGATCATTATACTTCTGATAAAAACGGGCATATAAATGTTGCGACCGGTGCTGATTACAGGAATATAGCGCTCGAATTCAACTGGAATAATAATCGTTTGTATTCGGCAGATATTTATCAATACAAACCATATAAAAACGAACAGAAAAAACAGCCGAAGACATTTTTCTTTACTGATCGTTCTATTTATCGCCCGGGGCAAACGGTTTATTTCAAGGGAATCATCATTAACACCGATGCGAATTCCAATGAGATCATGCCGGCGCAAAATACTTCCGTAACTTTTTACGATGTAAATTATCAAGTCGTAAAAACATTAGAGCTCAAAACAAATGAATACGGTTCAATGAGTGGTTCATTTGTAGTTCCTTCAAGTGGCATTACAGGTCAAATGCGTATCTCCAATGAAAGCGGAACAGTTTATTTCAGCGTGGAAGAATACAAGCGCCCGAAATTTGAAGTTACTTCTGAAAAAGTAAAAGGCGCTTACCGCATCAATGATAAAATTGAAGTGAAAGGAACTGCAAAAACATTCGCAGGTTCTGTTGTAGATGGTGCGACTGTAAAATATCGCGTTGTTCGTTCTGCACGTTTTCCATGGTGGTGGTACAGCTGGCGTGGTTATTACCCGCAAAGCAATACAACTGAAATTACCAATGGAAGTGTGCTGACGAATGACACAGGCGGATATGTAATTCCATTTTTCGCATTGCCCGATCGTTCCGTTACACCCGAAAGCAAACCGATTTTTACGTACACACTTTATATTGATGTTACAGATATCACAGGCGAAACGCACAGCACAACAACTTATGTAAGTGTTGGTTATACCGCGCTGGAATTAGCATTCGGTGTTCCGGCTTTCATTGAAAAGTCTGACAAAGATTCCATAGATGTTCGCCTTACTAATCTTTCCGGAGAACCTGAACCTGCAGTTGTAAATTACACGGTCAAAAAATTAAACAGTCCCGCAAACTGGATTCGTGATCGCGACTGGACAGTGCCGGATAAATTCCTTTACAAAAAAGAAGAATGGAAATCCTGGTTTCCTGATGATCCTTATGCCGATGAAAATGACATGTCGAAATGGACAAAAGGAGAAACTGTTTTTTCAGGAACAATTAATACCGGCAAAGAAAAAAAGCTGGGCCTGAAAAAATCTTCATGGGCTCCCGGTAGTTATGTGCTGGAAGGAACTACGAAAGATAAATATGGCGTGGAGGTAAAAGACATTCGCTATTTCACTTTGTACGACATCAAGGACAAAGAACCGGCATCAAAAGAACCATGGTCGTTCCAGGCAATTAAAACAGAATGTCAGCCGGGAGAAAAAGCAATTTTCCTTATCGGAACATCAGGAAAAGATGTGAGCGTTTTATATGAAATTGAACGCGCTGATAAAATTGTAGAATCAAAATGGCTTACGTTGAGCAATGAGCAAAAGTATATTGAGATTCCTGTAACGGAACAAGACCGAGGGAATTTCTCTGTTCATTTTGCAGTGGTTTATCACGGACGTTCATTTACTTCCGATCAGCAGATTAATGTTTCATGGGAAAGTAAAAACCTTGACATCACCTATGAAACCTTCCGTGATAAATTATTACCGGGCCAGCAGGAAGAATGGAAATTAAAAATAAAAGGACCAAAAGGCGAAAAAGTTGCCGCTGAAATGGTTGCTGCGATGTATGATGCTTCACTGGATGAATTCCGCGGACACAGTTGGGATTTTTATCTCTACAAATCGTATTACGGACAATTGTACTGGCAATCGGGTGTGAACGCAATCAGCTCTTCGAATAGTTATGAAGAGAATTGGAATCCATACGGACCTTATTATTCTTATCGCACGTATGATCAGCTGAACTGGTTCGGATATCATTATCATTCCTATTATTATGATATCCGAACCAGTTCAGCTGATCATACGTGCGATAAGAATAATAAGGTCCGTATGGATTCCAATTCTCTTC
>JBKJMR010000105.1:0-3554 GCA_046596275.1 Bacteroidia bacterium
GAAATTCCTCTGCGAAATAAAGTTCTGTCCAACAGCAACCGCCCCCATCCGTCGGGCAATGAATCGGCGAATACTCCGAATAAACCCTCGAAAGGAAATTCATCAGCAGCATACAGCTGTTCCGACAATTTTAATTTTAAAGGAGAAATTTCTAATCCACGTTCGATGAAACTTGTGTAATACTTAAAAAAAATACGCTTGCCGTCACTTACTAACTCGCCGAGTTCAATTTCTTTACCACCCAGGTGAATTGAGACTACTATTTTTTTTATCTCAGCCATTATTTTCTCGTTTTATCGCTGAATAACTTTTCAATCGCATCAAAATTATCCACAGGCAGAAGTACCGAATCAAATTCTCCCAACCTGTCCAATAGCTGCATTAATTTTAAAAGGGATACCAGAGAAATTTGCCCGGTACTTTCAAATCTTTTTAAGCTTCCTAAAGAAACGCCCGAACGCTGCGATAAATCTAATTGCGATAACCCCTTTTGTCTCCTGATGGCTTTATGTCGCGACGCAAGATCCTTTAAAACATCGGACGGATTTTTGTCAATGCCAAATTTCATGGTTTTAGATAAAATATTAGCTAAATTACTACATATAGCTTAAAATAGCTAATATATTATCCAGAATATAAGCTCTTCAATATTAGAATACTTACAACTCAGCAATAAAACCTGTTGCATTGAAAATCAATATTTTAACCCGCAAAATACAAAACTATTTGGTTTATAATATAAACTAGTCTACGTTTGCTTCATCAAACACAACCTGTTTATGAAACAGCTTTTATCTCAGTTAATTCTTTCCCTTTTACTCTTGACAGGAACTTCACAAATTCTTTCGGCCGTCACGATCAGCGGCACGATCAAGGATAAGAAAAATCAACCGATGGCTTATGCGAATGTATTTATTAAAGACAGCTATGATGGTGCGTCTTCTGATGTGAATGGGAATTATTCTTTCACAACAGATGAAACCGGAACTGTAATTCTCATTTGCACACAGCTTGGTTTTATTGAGCAGCAAAAAACAATCGTGATAAGCGGTGATATGAAAGTTGATTTTTATTTAGATCCGAATGAAAATGAAATGGAAGTGGTTGTTATTTCTGCGGGCACGATTGAAGCAAGTGATGAAAAACGCACGACTGTTTTAAAGCCGCTGGATATTGTTACCACTGCAGGCGGACAAGGTGATATATATGGTGCGTTGCAAACGCTTCCGGGCGCTTCGAAAGTTGGTGAGCAGGAAGGATTATTTGTGCGCGGCGGAACAGGAGCAGAAACAAAAACGGTGATCGATGGAATGAATGTGAATAACCCGTTTTTTACTACTGTGCCTGATGTTGCAGCGCGCGGACGATTTTCTCCTTTCCTGTTTAAAGGAACCGCATTCAGCACCGGCGGATATTCTGCGCAATACGGTCAAGCGCTTTCTTCCGCACTGATTCTTGAAACGCAGGATCTCCCTGATCGTTCAAGCTCCTCTGTTGCAATAAGCTCTGTTGGTGTTGGCGCGGGACACAATCACCTCTGGGACAAAAAAGGTTTCTCTGCAGGATTCGATGTGAATTATACAAATCTTGCTCCGTACTTTCTTATTGTTCCGCAGCTGCAGAGTTACACACGCATGCCGCAATTTTTCGGTGGCTCCACCAACTTCAGAAAAAAAATCGGAGAAGCAGGACTTTTAAAATTTTACGTATATTATAATTACGGTGACTTAGCGCTTCATCGCCCTGATATTGACAGCACGAACGGTTATGAATCTACTTTTGCGCTGAAGAATTCGAATGCCTACACCAATCTTTCTTACAGAAATTATTTCAAAGAAGTGTGGCGAATGGATATTGCAAGCTCGTGGGGATTTGATAAAAACAATATTGTTGCAGAAGCCGATTCGATTGAATCGCAAAGCTCGCTCAGCCAGGGAAGAATTATGCTGACGCGCTATTTTATGAAACGGAATCAAATTCGCTTCGGAACAGAATACCAATACCTCAGCGATGAAAGCCGGTTCAATCAATACAAAAGTGTTTTTTTCGATAATTATATTTCCGGTTTTGTTGAAGCGGATATTTTCCTCGGTCCGAAATTCGTAGCACGTGCGGGTGGACGTGTTGAAAACAGCTCTTTGCTTGCCAAAACAAATTTTGCACCACGTGTTTCACTGGCAAGAAAGATCAGCAAATATTCACAGCTCAGCTTTGCATACGGAGATTTTTATCAAAAGCCGGCTAATGAAATTTTGTATCGTTCAACTTCCGTAAATTTTGAAAAGGCCACACATTATATTCTCAGCTTTCAACATGTGGATGACAGCATCACCTTGCGCGTTGAAGCCTATTACAAACAGTACGATCATTTTGTAAAAATAGTTCCGGCGATCGATAACAGTGGTGATGGTTATGCAAAAGGATTTGATGTGTTCTGGCGCGATAAAAAAACATTTAAGAATGTTGATTATTGGATCTCCTACACCTTCCTAGATACAAAAAGAAACTGGAGAGATTACCCGACAGCAGTGATGCCGACATTCGCAAGCACACATAATGCTTCCGTAGTAATTAAAAAATTTATTCCGAAAATCATGACTTCATTCGGACTGAGCTATAACTACTCCAGCGGACGTCCGTATTACAATCCGAATAATCCGGATTTTCTCGGAGATAAAACGTACGATTACCATTCGATCAATCTAAATGCGAGCTATCTCACATCCATTTTCGGAGCGTTTACTGTGTTTGTTGTTTCTGTTACGAATGTTGCAGGCTTCCAGCAAGTGTATGGCTACCGTTATTCATACGATGGTTCGCGGCGGGAAGCAATTGTTCCACCGGCAAGAAGATCTTTCTTCCTTGGTATGTTTATGAGTTTTGGAACGGATAGATCGAAAGACGTTATCAATAACAACAATTAGAATTCAAAAAATAAAAGGAAAACTCAAAAATCAAATTATGAAAAACACAATTGTCATTTTAGCATTTGCATTTATTTCCACCAGTGGTTTTGCGCAAGCAGATACAACCAAATCCAAATATGTAATAAGTATGGAAAAACAAGTTGCAACACTTGATACGGCTTATACAGCAGCCACCATGCAGAAAAGTTACAATTCATTCGAACGTATAGCGAACGTTGAGAAAAAAGAATGGCTACCTGCTTATTACATGGCGTATTGTCTCGTGATGCAAGCTTATCAAATTGAGTCATCACAAGTTGATGGTTATTGCGATCGCGCGAACATGTTGCTTGACCGCGCTGATTCTTTGAAAGGCGACCAATCTGAAATTTACGTCCTGCGTGCAATGGTTGCTTCGGCACGCATCATGGTTGACCCGAGAACACGCGCCGCGAAGTATGGAAAAATGTCGAGCATGTATCTTGATTCTGCGGAAGTGCATAACACAAATAATCCGCGCATTACACTTAACCGCGGAACAGGATTGTATTACACACCACCGATGTTTGGTGGTGGAAAAGGAAAAGCAAAACCTGTGTTCGAAGAATCAATTAAAAAATATGACGCGTTCAAACCTGCAAGCAGCAT
>JBKJMR010000133.1:0-6023 GCA_046596275.1 Bacteroidia bacterium
ATGAGTTTTGCTTCTGCAATGACCTACGACATGGAAGTTTATTCCGGCGCACAGAAAAAATGGCTGGAAGTAAGTTCTGTTTCTAATTTCGAATCGTTCCAGGCGAATCGTTTGAAATTACGTTTCCGTGAAGGAAGTGAGAAGCCGCAGCTGGCGCATACGCTCAATGGCAGCGCGCTCGCTTTACCGCGAATTGTGGCAGCATTGTTGGAGAATAATCAGACACCGGAAGGAATCAATATCCCGAAAGTGTTGCGGCCGTATACGGGATTTGATATGATTAATTAAGAACGTTTGTGGTTTGTTGTTAAAACGAAACAACAAACCACAAACTAGAAATAGTAAAGATGAAGCTCAATCTCATGATAATCTCCCTCGTAATTGCATCGCTAACGGCGTGTGTGCGGGATAAGCATGAGAAAGAATTAGCTGCTATCAATGCACTGCGTGCGGATCTTTTGAAAACGGATTCGTTGCTGAACAAAACTGATCTTGAATTTGCGGAGCGCATGGCGGCGGAGGTGAAGAACAATACGCAATTCATCCAGTTCAATTTAAAGAAGCTGGGCGATACTGTTGATTTCAAAACGTACAAGCTGATCAGCAATTACGGTTCACTGCTTCCTGCGTTTGAAAAAGTGGCGGAAAACCACAAGCATCTTTCTGCTGCAATTGATTCGACAAACAAAAGCCTGATCGATCTGCAGCATGACGTGGAAAAAAATTCGCTTGCAAAAAATCTGACACCTGAATCGTGCATCCAGCAAGAGAAAACGCAGATCACCGAGATGTACGATTACGTGGGTATTATGCGTTCTTCATTGAACAGGGCGAAAGCGGGCTACGATACGTTATCGCCGAAAATTGCGGAGTACATGAAAGCGCTCAACCAAAAGCTGGCGGAGAAACAAGGTAACCTGAGCTTTAATTAAATGGAAAAAATAAAAAACATTCCGGCCAAAGGCATTTTGCTTTTCCTGCTGACCGCTTTTTTATCGTTGCCTGCTGTTACGTTCGCACAAACACCCGATCCGACAACAGACGAACAGCTTGCCGCGCAATATTACCAGGCCGGCGAATATGATAAAGCTGCAATTTATTACCAGAAGCTTTATGAAAAAACACCGATCTCGATCTATTATGAATATTATCTCAACTGTTTGATCCTTACAAAAGATTATAAGAAGGCGGAAAAAACAGTAAAGAAACAAAGCAGCAGGAATCCTGGCGACCTTACTTATCGTGTCGACATGGGAAGGATTTACCAGGCGCAGGGTGATGAAGGAAAAAAGATGAAAGAGTTTCAAGGAGCTGTTGATGGAATAACTTTTTCTACGAGCTCAAACGCTGTCATTGATCTTGCAAATGCTTTTCTCGGGATCAATGAAACAGATTTTGCAGTTTCTTCATTGGTAAAGGGAAGAAAAGAGCTGAAAGGAATTTATTCATTCAACATTGAGCTTGCTGAAATTTATTCGATCAAAAAAGATTACGCTTCGATGGTCAATGAATATCTTGACTTGCTTGATGCGAGCATAAATTACCAACAGCAGGTAAAAAATAGTCTGCAGGCAAAAATGGATGCTGACCCGGAAGATAAAATTGCTTCTGTGCTGAAAACAGAATTGATCAAACGCTCACAGAAAAATCCGGATAAAACAATCTGGTCGGAAATGCTGATGTGGTATTACATGCAGCAGAAAAATTTCACTGCGGCGTTGGTACAAGCAAAGGCGGTAGACAAACGCAAACATCTTGATGGCGATAAAGTAATGGAACTTTGTGAAACTGCAAGAGCAAATGGTGAATACAGCGCGGCAGCAGACGGATACGATTATGTAATTTCTCTTGGTGAATCGAGCTATAATTTCCGTCGCGCGAAGATGGAAAAGATCAGCACACGTTATGAAGAAATAACCGTTGGAGGAATTTATACTACTGTAGATTTGCTTACACTCGAAGCAGAAATGAATGCAACGCTGGATGATCTTGGCCGCGATGTGCGAACTGTTCCATTGCAAAGACAACTTGCGCATCTGGAAGGATTTTATCTTTTCAAAACAAAAGCTGCAATTGATATCTTAGAAAAGACAATTGCTTTGCCGGATATTCCTCCTAAGGCGCAGGCAGATTGTAAATTGGAATTGGGCGATGTTTTATTGCTCGATGGACAAGTGTGGGAAGCATCGTTGCGTTATTCGCAGGTAGAAAAAGCATTTAAGTTTGAGCCGATCGGACAAGAAGCAAAATACCGTAATGCTAAAATTGCTTTTTATATCGGAGATTTTAAGTGGTCGCAAGTGCAGCTTGATATTTTGAAAGGTGCAACGACAAAATTAATTTCCAATGATGCAATGTATTTGTCGTTGCTCATTACAGATAATTTAGCGCTCGACAGCAATCCTGATCCGTTAATGAAATTCGCACACGCTGATTTGATGTATTTTCAAAATCGGTTTGATTCTGCCGTTATTGACCTCGATACAATCGACAAAAACTGGCCGGAGCATTCATTGGAAGATGATGTGCTTTACAAACGTTACCAGATTGCGATGAGGCAGCAAAAATGGACAGAAGCTGCAACACATCTTGCAAAAATTATTTCTACCTATCCTGATGATATTCTCGGCGACGATGCAACTTTTTATCTTGCGGAATTGTATGAGAATAAATTAAAGGATAAGGAAAAGTCGATGCAGCTCTACCAGGATGTTTTTATAAAATATCCGGGAAGTATGTTTGCTGTTGATGCGAGGAAAAAATATCGGCAGCTACGTGGCGATAAAGTAGAATGAAAAAGTTTAAGAGTTCCGGGTTCCTGGTTAAAAATCTGTTTTGAGTATAGATTAAAATAACCTGGATACAATAAACACGGAACGCAGAACACGGAACCCAGAACAAAAGAAAATGATTATTTACAACGTAACAGTAAACATCGACGATGCCGCTCATGACGAGTGGCTGGTTTGGATGAAAAAAACACATATTCCTGAAGTTGTTGCAACAGGATGTTTTTCTTCCGGCTCGATGTATAAGCTTTTAGTCGACGAGCAATCCGGAACCAGTTATTCCATCCAATACCGCGCTCCGAACATAAACGCGGTAAATCTCTACATGGAAAAATTCGCAATCACGATGCGCGCAAAAGCAGAAGAAAGCTTCGGAGGAAAATTCACAGCGTTCAGAACATTGTTGGAGGAAGTGTAGGTTGTAGGTGGTAAAAGGTTGGTGGTCGTTTTTGACTATACACTTACCAATTTTACCCATACTGTTCTACCACCAACCTTTTTACCACCAACCACCAACTTTTTTCCCATGACCGTCCGCGCTAAAAAACATCTTGGTCAACATTTTCTTCGTGATGAAAATATCGCGCGTAAGATTGCGGAAAGTCTGAAGCATACCGGTCGTTATAAAAAGGTGCTGGAAGTTGGTCCGGGAATGGGGATGCTGACTAAATACCTTTTGGCGAATGAGAATTACGAAACTTCTGTTGTTGAAGTTGATCGTGAATCCGTTACTTACCTCGAAGAAAATTATCCGCAGCTGAAAGAACGAATCATTGCAAAGGATTTTCTGAAATATGATCTTTCGCAATCATTCAATGAACCTTTTGCGATCATTGGAAATTTCCCTTATAATATTTCCACGCAAATTTTATTCAAAGGCTTAGAGCATCGCAACCTTGTTCCGGAAATGGTCGGCATGTTCCAGAAAGAAGTTGCTCAGCGATTAGCATCGAAGCCGGGAAGCAAAGTGTATGGCATCATCAGCGTTTTGCTGCAGGCCTGGTACAAGATCGAATATTTATTTTCAGTTAGTCAGCATGTTTTTAATCCGCCGCCGAAAGTGCAATCCGGTGTGATCCGTCTCACAAGAAACGATGTGAATGAATTGGCCTGCGATGAGAAATTATTTGTTGAAGTTGTCAAAGCTGCATTCAATCAACGCAGGAAAACACTGCGCAATGCACTTCATCCATTCGATATTATTCCCGGCAATGAAGACCATGTTTTTTTTACCATGCGCGCCGAACAACTCACAGTAGAGGAATTTATCCAACTTACTTTATTAGTGCAGAGGAAGAGTTCTTAGTTGAGATTAGTTCTTAGTTCGGAGTGGTTAGTTCGGAGAATTGGTGGATTAGTTCTTCGTTCGGAGAGACTTAACATTTCCTTATAAGTCTGTATCGGACTAGCACTCCCAAAAAACCTTAACTTTGCACCCGGAAATAAGTTTGGAGTTCAGAGTAATTAGTTCGGAGAAATCTGCGCTACCATCTTCGAACTAAAAACTCCGAACTCGAAACTAACCATGGCATTTGAGGTAACAGATATTTTTCTTGATGAGCTTCGTGAGGCATTGTCTTCAGGTAATACTGATGCTGTGCGCGTGCTCCTGGAAGAGCTGCATCCGGCAGACGTTGCTGAAATTCTCAATGATCTTGAAGATGATGAAGCGGTTGCAGCTTACAAATGTCTCGATGGTGAAGTGGCTCCGGAAGCTTTGCTTTTGCTTGAAGAAGATAAGCGTGAGAAAATTCTTGACGGACTTTCTTCCAAACAAATTGCGGAGCAGCTCATCGACAATCTTAATTCCGATGATGCGGCTGATGTACTTTCTGAACTTTCTGATGAGCAACAGGATGAGGTTCTTTCCCACGTAGAGGACGTTGACCAGGCCAGCGATATTGTGGATCTTCTTAATTACGATCCCGATACAGCAGGTGGTATCATGGCGACAGAGCTGGTGAAAGTTCATCTCAACAAAAATGTTTGGGAATGCGTACGCGAGATCAGGAACCAGGCGGAAGAAGTGGAAAATATTTACACGATCTACGTGGTCGATGATGATGAAAAATTAGTCGGACTGCTTTCATTAAAAAATCTGCTCACAAAAAATCTTCGTACACCGATCCTCGAAGTTTATACGCCGGATTTTATCAGCGTAAAAACAAATGCTCCTGCCGAAGAAGTTTCGATGCTGATGGACAGGTATGATCTTGTTGTTATTCCGGTTATTGATAGTCTTGGCCGTTTGGTCGGCCGCGTAACATTTGATGATATGGTTGACGTTATCCGTGAAGAAAATACGGAAGATGTTCAGAAAATGGGAGGTGTAGAAGCGCTGACGGAACCGTACATGGCGACGCCTTTCTGGCAAATGATCCGCAAGCGAGTGGGTTGGCTGGTTGTGCTTTTCATTGGAGAAATGCTCACAGCAACTGCGATGTCATTTTTCGAAGACCAGATTACAAGAGCAGTGATCCTTGCGATATTTGTTCCGCTCATCATCTCGAGCGGAGGGAACAGCGGTTCACAGGCAACTTCTCTGATCATCCGTTCGCTTGCACTCGGTGAGATCACCATAAAGGATTGGTGGAAGATTGCGCAAAGAGAATTTCAATCAGGAATGGTGCTTGGAATTATCCTTGGAATCATCGGATTCGCACGCGTCGCTATCTGGTCGCATTTTGTTACAGATTACGGACCGCATTGGTTGATGATCGCAACAACACTCGGCATCACGCTTACATTTGTTGTAATGTGGGGATCATTGTGCGGTTCGTTGCTGCCACTTTTATTAAAACGACTTGGCTTTGATCCTGCAGTTTCATCTGCGCCGTTTGTTGCAACGCTTGTTGATGTTACAGGTCTTATTATTTACTTCTCGATTTCAATCGTACTACTGAAAGATTTACTCGCAGAACATGTCCCGAATATTATTCATTGACAGCAATCATCATTTATTGATTGACACATTACGCGCAAACGGTTTTGTGTGCGATGAAGATTATGCGGGAACGAAAGAAGCTATTCAATCCAAAATTTCTGATTACGATGCGATAGTTATCCGCAGCCGTTTTAAAATTGATGCTCCGTTTATTGATGCAGCGAAAAATTTAAAATGTATTGGTCGCGCGGGTGCCGGAATGGAAAATATTGATGTTGCTTACGCAGAAGCAAAAGGAATTAAATGTGTGCATGCGCCGGAAGGAAATCGTGATGCAGTAGGTGAGCAGG
>JBKJMR010000247.1:0-2986 GCA_046596275.1 Bacteroidia bacterium
GCCGAATGTGGGATAACAAACAATTCCAATCTTCATATGGGAACGAATTACGAATCAAAACGAATATACGAATGGAAAAACAAAACACATCGGTATACAAAAGGAAAGCGGTAATAAATTAGCTCACCTTTAGGATTCGTATATTCGCCTTCATTCGTAATTCGTTCCCCCAATGATTTCGTACATTCGTTTTGATTCGTAATTCGTTCCCCCAATGATTTCGTACATTCTTTTTGATTCGTAATTCGTTCCCCTCTCTTTAAAAGAAATACTCCAACCCTAAATGTCCCCAGGAATGTGATTTGCCGTTTTTGAATTCGGGTGTTAGGAACGTGTTGTAATATTCCACACGAATGCGTTTATAAGCAAATACAACTCCTGCCGTTTCTGAAAACACACCACGTTTGATGTCTGAAGATGGAATTACGTACTCGCTTTTCGTATTTAAAAATCCACCCTGCAAGGTTGCATCATAGCCGACGAGCTTTATTTGGGTTCTTGAATACGCCCAAACCTGCAAGCTATTCGAATTTCCCAGAGGGATAAAATACTCATTCATTTTTCCGCCGCGAATCGTCAGACCTAAACCAAGATTATTATAAATCGTTCCCGCTTGTACAGAAGCATGCGCAATAAGCTCAACTGCTTTTTTTCCGGGAAGCAATCCTTTTTCAAGCTTTACCGAATAATTTATATACGCATCATTCGCGATTTGAAATTGCCAACCATGCGGTTCCGGGTTATTTGTTTTCTCATGAATGAATTTTTGCGTTTCATAACCAATCGCAAGCGGACCAATTACACCGAGATCAAATTTTGCTGTCAAACGAACCTGCTTCAACGTATTAACAGAAACGCGATTTAATCCAATGAAAAGTGTGCCTGCAAACGGACGATCGCCAACAAGAATGCTGTCATAACGAATGCTTGTCGGAGTGAATCCCAACTGGCTGATTGAAATTCCAAATGATTCATCACGCCCATTTTTAAGGGTGAGCAAAATTTTGGAAAGCGGATTTTTCCGTAGGCCGGGCAGATTAATTTTAATAAAGCTGCCGCCGGTGTAATAATAATCCGTTCTTCCGTTTACCGGAATAGCAAGCAGATCATTTTCATAGGCAAATCCGACTGAACGCATTAAACGAACAGCATCAACTTCCTGTGCAGAAATAAAAAAAGATTGCAGGCAAAAACATAAAAGCAGACAGCGAAGCATCTTTACAACATACGAAATAATTGAGTTCAGAGATGTTCCTTTGCAATAGTCGCTCTGAACTTAACCGGCTTTTACATATTTCGTCAAATCAAACTCCGGATTGTAACCAGGAGGTTTGTCTTCCGCAGTTGTATCAGCAGCTCTTATGTGACCAACGGACTGCGTTTCTTTGTACCAGATTGCCTCGTATTCTTCCGTTTCCGCATTTACATCCTGCAAACTTCGCCGTGTATTTTGTCCTGGAGATTTCAACGCATCCAGCACCATGCTCCATAAATTATTCTTCACGATCGAAAACACCTGCGCTCCGATGTCGCTGATAAAATTCTGAAGATTCTGCGGAGCTAGTAGCAGCGTTATTTTCGGGATGTTTATCGTATGCCCATTGATTACAAGTGATGATGTGAGAAATAATTCAAAGCGTAATTCACCGGGATGCCTGTTCCTGTTATTCTCCCTTTGTGTCTCTGCCCATACTTTTCTTTCATTCAGTTTACGCAGCAGTACTTCGTTTGAAATAATTTCGGTTTTTAGATAATCGTACAAGCCATCTTTCGTGAGCAGTTGATTGTAAGCAGCATTTTTATCATATAGCGATTGATTGTACCCAAAACCATCAGGCAGCTTTTGACCAGGCAAATCATTCAGCTCGTATAATGATTCGATTCCTGCTTTAGCCATCAGGTCATTCTTTATTTTTTCAACCTCGCATAATACAGGTAAGATCACATCATAATCAGGTATGATTCCTCTTATGACGGCGTCTTCTACATATTTTTGTGAATAGCCATTTTTCCGGTATCCAAATACAATAACATTTTCTTTTATCCTGTTAAGATACGCAAGCCGTGAGCGGAAAAGCTGTTTCTGCTCTTCATTTTTCCAACCCTGCGCCACCAGGAAATCTGTGTAAACTTTTATGGCTCCGAAAAGCATTTCTCTAGCTTCAGCCAACGCTCTTTCCGTTTGCTCTCGGTCTGAACCACCAGAATTGCGCGCAACAAAAAGTTGACTTAATATATAAAGGTTAGTTATATCTGCCTGCATCTTCAATACGTGTGGTTCTTCCACAGGCTGCGTTTCATTAAGATTGTGTTTTTGCAGGTACGCTTTTTTAGCATTCCAGGCGTCATATACAAATTGCAGTATAATATCCTCATTCGCAGTCCTGGCTCCTGATTTTACCTGGTCAATAATGTCTTTGTTGTACGGATATGAGTTGTATGCATGCACAACGATAGAATCGAATATCCGTTCGAGGTAATCGAGCCGTATAAAGAAAAGCTTTCGTTGTTCCGTATCACCAAAGCCAAGCTGGTCGAGCAGATCCATGTACTCCTTCGCCATACCGAAGTACGCCGTGCGCGCCTTTTCATAATGGTATCGCCAATTATCATCACTACCTACTCTTTGGCGCGCTTCAAACAAATCATCTACTATAGCAAGGCTGATCAATCCCTGACGGAGCTCTTCGACACGCTTTTCAAGTTCAATCTTTCTTTCCAGCCCGGTTTTCAGCTGTTGTTTTTTCTTTTCATAACCATTGATCTTTTCTTCGAGCAATTTTTTCTTTTCAGCTTGCTCCAGCTTTATCCGTTCAATTTCTGAATTTATAGCTGCTAATTCTTTATCGTAATCAACAGCATCGGTTACTGCGTTCGGATTATAGACATTAATTTCAAGCGTTGATGTAAATGCGCTATTCCAATCTATGCCCGGGAAAACGATCACTTCATGCCAACCAAAAAACCAGACCCAGAAACTTACTTT
>JBKJMR010000302.1:0-2932 GCA_046596275.1 Bacteroidia bacterium
GCACGTATACCTATTGGGCAAACGGTGTTGGATTTCCATTGGCAGAATTAACAGACTACCAGGATTTCGGAACGATCACAAGCGCTACATGGATTGCAACATTGCCACAGCAGAATGTGGGTGTATCTGAATTCGCTAATGAAACCAACATGAATGTTTATCCGAATCCGTCGGTTGAAACTGTCACGTTCGTTTCTAACGGAGCACATGTTGCATTGATCAACATTCTTGACA
The DNA here is from genome assembly GCA_046596275.1 of Bacteroidia bacterium. Classification (GTDB taxonomy): domain Bacteria; phylum Bacteroidota; class Bacteroidia; order Palsa-965; family Palsa-965. The sequence continues at coordinate 235 of JBKJMR010000302.1, forward strand.
TCAACGGACGCATTGTAAGAACAGCAAACGTAACAGCAGATCAGACTTCAGTAAATGTTTCTGATCTTTCTTCAGGAATGTATTTCTACCAGGCTGTAGATGCTGACGGAACAATTCTTGAAAAAGGAAAGCTCAACGTTTATCACTAAGCAAATAAAAATTCAGCACACGACCCGGGTTCGAAAGGATCCGGGTTTTTTTGGCTTATCCCAAACGAGTGAAATTGCAGCCGTGGGATTTGATAATCTGGTAATCTGGTAACTGGGGAATTGGCGTGCAAAATGCAATGTCACATTGAGGCTTAATTTTTTTATTTTTTTTAATTTCCCAGTTACCAGATTACCAGATTATCAAATCACGTCCAAGGAGATGTCCATTCTTTAGTCACCTCCTTTCTTATTTATCCTTACGTCATGGAACTAAAGGGATCTGGTAACTGTGGAATTGGCGCGCAAAATGCATTGACAGATTGAAGTTTAATTTTTTTACTTTTTTTAAATTTCCCAGTTACCAGATTACCAGATTATCAAATCACGTCTAAGGAAATCTCCATTCTTTAGTCACCTCTTTCTTATTTATCTTTACCCCATGGAACGCATTACAGAATCTACTTCACGGCACAACGATCTTGAGAAGATGACGGTAAAAGAATTACTGATCAATATTAATAAAGAAGATCAGCTGGTTGCTTTGGCTGTTGAGAAATGTATTCCTGCGATTGAAGATTTGGTTGAAAGCATCGTGGGCAAAATGCAGAATGGCGGAAGATTATTTTACATGGGCGCAGGCACGAGCGGGAGATTGGGAATTGTAGATGCGTCGGAATGTCCGCCGACTTTTGGAGTGCCGCATGGAATGGTTGTAGGAATTATTGCAGGCGGTGATGCTGCTATTCGCAAAGCAGTTGAATTTGCAGAAGATTCATTAGAGCAAGGATGGAAAGATCTGCAGGAACATGCGATCGGCAAAGAAGATGTTGTTATCGGAATCGCTGCATCGGGAACTACACCTTATGTGTTGGGTGCTTTGGAAAAATGTAATGCGAATGAAATTACAACAGGCTGCATCACTTGTAATCCGGGCTCACCACTTTCATCGCTTGCAAAATATTCGATCGTTGCAGAAGTCGGCCCTGAATTTGTGACGGGCAGCACACGAATGAAATCGGGCACAGCGCAAAAATTAATTCTCAATATGATTTCCACCGCGGTGATGATTCGGCTCGGTCGCGTGAAGGGAAATAGAATGGTGGATATGCAGCTGAGCAATAACAAGCTGATCGATCGCGGTACAAAAATGGTGATGGATGAAACAGGCATCAGCTATGAAGAAGCGAATGAGTTGTTGAAGAAATACGGCAGCGTAAGAAAAGCTGTTGATCATAAAAAATAGCTGTAAACCTCCACGCAACATTTTATTTACCCTCATTATTCAATAACGGGTTATATTCGTATACTTATACGTCTATAAAACAGTGTTCTTGCATAAGGAATTTACTATATTTCAGAATAATCGAACCGGATTTTTTTTCTATCCTGATCAGCTTCCGCTTTCATTAACCCTATTAAATTATGAAGGCGTTTAATTTCATCTTACCGGGCAGGAATCCACTTCTGCCAGGACTTGTGGTTTTTCTGTTAACTGCGGCTTTAACGCAATCGCTTTCTTACCAGCGTCATCTTATTAGTGAAGATGAAATGAGGAGCGAAGTGCTGCGTGAGGCAAACGCGGTAAAGGACAGGCTTAACGCAGCTATGACCTACAATCTTTCTGCCGTAAAAACACTTGGCTTTATTGTAGAAAAATATGGTGTGCCTGAAAACTTTGATGAAGTTGCAAAACGTATCCTGGAATCAAACAAGAATATTGACGCGCTGGAATTGACAAAAGCCGGTGTGATTACCCACATCTATCCATTAAAAGGGAATGAAAATGTTATTGGTTATGATGTTTTTGAAGATCCGGAGAGAAGCCCTGAGGCAATAAAAGCGATCAGGGATAATGAGCTGTTTTTTGCAGGTCCGCTTGTGCTGAAGCAGGGAGGTGTTGCCATTATCGGGAGGCTGCCTATTTATAGAAATTATGAATTTGAAGGATTCTCCGTGGCGATTGTAAAACTTTCTACGTTAATAAAAGCAGTGGGGATCAATACAGCGCAAAACAATAAATTCATTTACCAGATATCAAAAATAAACCCACGAACTTTAAAAGAGGATTACTTTTTGAATCCATCAGTTCCATTTACAACCGAAAGATCTGTTTCTGTTGAAATTCCTGATGGAGGATGGAAATTATATGTGAAGCCGCGGGAAAATACGGTCTACTTCGATGTAGCTGCTTTTTCAGTCCTGGGATTTATCTTTTCCATTCTCTGCGGTGCATTTGCATTTTACCTTGCCCGCCAACCTGATAAGTTCAAAAAACTCGTTTCAGAAAAAACAACGGAGATCATTAACGAAAAAAATTTTTCTGAATCTATCCTTAACAGCTTGCCCGGAGTTTTTTATTTGTATGATAAGAATGGAAAGTTCATGCGATGGAATAAAAACTTCGAACTGATCTCCGGTTATTCGGCGGCGGAAATCCGGCAGATGCATCCACTCGATTTTTTCGATGCGGATGAAAGATACCTGCTGCAAAATCAAATCGACAAAGTGTTTGAGCATGGTATGGCAGAAGTGGAAGCCTCTTTCTTAAC
>JBKJMR010000496.1:0-2695 GCA_046596275.1 Bacteroidia bacterium
GTCGGAGTCGGGTACATCATTACTGTCTCCGCAAGATTCAGAGAGAAGTCCTCTCCCGATTCTCTTACTGCACGGCCCTTCTTGTTTATCTCCAGATTCGGAGTGATCGGCATACATGCCCTTGGTGTCGGAAATATCTCTTTTGACTGCAAGGCAGAACCATCTATCCCGCCTGTGATTTGCGCCAACTTCGGCAGCGGATAAAGTACACCATCGAGAATCATAGCCGATGCTGGCCAGTGCTTCCTGCACTTCAATTGATCCTCGGGTTCTAATTGCCGGAACGTTTTCAAGGAAAATAAATTGAGGGGATGCTTCTTTGCAAATTCGGATGATCTCTTTAAAAAGACCGCTTCGCTCGCCGTCCAGTCCTGCACCCTTTCCTGCAACGCTGATGTCCTGACAGGGGAAACCTCCGTAATCGATATCAACCAAGCCTTTAAATTGCTTTCCGTCCAAGGTTGAAACGTCATCCCAGATTGGGGCGAAAGGAAGTAATCCTTTATCGAAGTTAGAAAGCAAAATTCCTTGGGCGTATCGCTCGATTTCACAATAGATAATTGGTCGGACGTATTCAGAGAGGGCGAGACTGATTCCGCCGTATCCAGAGAACAAGTCGATTGCGTTAAGTTTTCCATTTTTCATAATTCCTTCTTCATCATAATGTTCACTTATCTAAATCTCTGTACTGCACTAGCAATAGTTGATTTCTTTAATCCCGTCTTTTCCGCTTCTCATAGCCACTTGCTCACGTTTTCGGAAAGATAGTAAGGCAGCGACCACTCACATTTATATTTCGTTTTTAAATTTCCGCCGTGACTGAAGCCGCATTCGTGGGAATATTCGTGACAAAGTGTCGAGGCAATATCTATGACGGAGAGTTTATTGAGTTTATACTCATTGAAAAAAATCACGCCGCCACCTTTTGTCATAGCGATCGCACGAGAAAAGCGCCATCCTGGTCGATACGGTTTTACCGCGATATTCATCGGGCCATTTCTTAGTCTTGCCGATGCATCATGCCCGCCAATAAATGCTTTCTCGTCGTTGTTTCGTGCCCATTTGAACACTTTTTCACTGATCGCTCGATGCAGTTTTGATTCTCGAAATTCAATCAAGTCGTGCGCTATTTTACACGCTTCAGAAATATTCTCATTGTTTGCTTTGTTGATAAATCTCATGTTCTTTTTCCTTCCAATATTCTTAAAATTATTCTCGCTTGCTCTTGGCAATGTTCAAGATCGCGCATCGTCTCTTTGTGTTTTCTTAACCAATAGGGCGAGGTCGCCAGGTTTATCGCCTCATTCGTTTTCTCGATCAACGGTGCAATCTCTTTCAGTCTCGATTCCGCTGTTAGGATAAATAAAACTTTAAGGCGAAGATTCTCGCGACTAATTGGCGATGGTTTATTTTCGGTATATTCCTTAACTTGCGCGGCGTTCATTGTTTATGCTTCCTCGTGTGTGCAAACCATTGAACGTTTTTATAGTCGTAACTATGCCTTTGATTACACTTCGCACTCGATTTGCCTTCGCCGTAACCTACGCCGTAACAAGCAAATGCCAGTGCGCCAGTGATGCAAAAGAAAGTCGCGAAGTTTAAAATGCTTTCTGTTTTATCTTTCATTCTGCCGCCTTGATTAGCTCGTGAATTTGCGCTGCTGTTTCTTGCACATAGAAAATGCTGCCATTGATTCCGACAATCTTGGCGTTCCGGTCAACGTCCCTGGATTTCTCGAAAAATAGAATTGCGGGAATGGAAATATGAATAGCTTTCCCGTTCTCGGTAACTTCAATAAACTTGCTCATGCGCTCGCTCCTGATGGCACCAGTGCTGACTGTTCACCGGGTGCCGGGAAATTCAATCTCGCAAACTGACCCTTCATCTCCCGCGCCGCTTTGTCGTATGCGAGGGCGGCTTCTATTTCGTGATGAAAACATCCCAGATAGTATTTCTTATTCTTGTGATTCATGCTGACGTAATAATTGCCAAGCTTGTTTCTTCTTACGCCTCGATATGTCCCGCCATGACCCTTGCTTTGGCGCCGATTCATATTGTTTTCTTGTGGTGTACAGATGCGAAGGTTGCAGCGCCGATTATCGAGGCCATTACCATTGATATGGTCAACGACCTGATTACTGGATGGATTCATTATGATTCTCTGGATGTATTGCGACGGAAACCGCTCAGTCCTGTTGCTTCTTAGATGAAGGGCCGTGCTACCCTTATTGCTTTCCTTGACCGTAAAACCTAGGCCCAGAATTAAGTGAGCATCATTGAAATCAATTAAGCACTCTTTCATCTCGGACTTAAATGGAAGATAAAATTTTATTACATTATCCACCTGATACTCCACTGAAAACATGGTCTAGCTCCGGCATTAAATCTTCCAACTCAAGATCGCGATCCGTAATCGGAATTCCATAAGCGATATAATCCACAGTCACTCCAAAATAGCTCGCAATCGCTTTGACCTGGCTTGAAAGATCCTGTGAAGTCACGATGAAATTGATCCATCCATGCAGCGTACTTTCCGGCGTATTTGTCGCCTTCGCCAATGGACTAGCCTCAACCCTGAAATGATTCATTAAGCGGTTCAATTGAGTCGAGAAGACGTTTTGATACTGAGTGCGATCTTCTTTAAGCTTCTGGCGTAAAGCTTTCTGGCGCTCTTTCTCGGCTATCCACTCTGGGT
>JBKJMR010000659.1:0-2997 GCA_046596275.1 Bacteroidia bacterium
GATCTTTGTGATCTCATTCGTATAATCAACGATTGCTCCTTTGAAATCGCCTTTGTCGCGTTTTGCATCACCGGCAGCTGATGGTCCGGTATATACAACAGCAGCTGGTTTGGTTGCAGTGGCTGGCTTAGCAGTTTGGGCAGAAACACAAATGTTCAAGCAGGCAATAACTGCAACAAGAAAAAAGTAACGCTTATACATGCGTGAGAGAGTTTTAAAAATGTGGGACAAAGTTATTCAAATTAGGGAAAAAGGAAAGTCGGGCCGTTTTTCATCGCCAAACAGCCTAATTTATGAAAGAATCATGCCAAAAGGGCAATGATTACGGGATTACTGATTACGGGATTACAGATACTGGGATCTCACAATAATACTGATTCCCGGCTCTTGACAACTGCCTACTGTTCCTTCACCTTCCCATCAACAACAGTAAACATCTTATAAGGAAGACCTTTTTCTGCGAAGAGATCATTCATCCTGCCGGCTCCTGTATCGGTGATAAATAACTGACCGAATCCTTTTCCGCAAACTATTTCCATCAACCTGTAAACACGGTCGGCATCGAGCTTATCGTGTACGTCGTCGAGGATCAGCATCGGCTTTTTTTCGGCGGCGCGATCGAGGAAAATATATTCGGCTAGCTTGAGCGCGATAAGAAATGTTTTTTGTTGTCCCTGCGAACCGCTTCTTTTTAATGAATGGCCATTGATACGAAGCTCTAAATCGTCTTTATGAATGCCGACTGTTGTATGCCCCAAATAACGTTCGCGCAAGATCGTTTCTTTTAAAAGATCGCCCAAAGAATGATCGTGCAGCTTTGACATATATATGAGCTCCACTTTTTCCGCTCCGCCGCTTAATTGCTCGTAATAATTATTGAAAAACGGCAAAAGTTCCCTGATGAATGCTTTTCTCGCAGTGAAAACCGGCATCCCGAATTGTTCCATCTGCAAATCGAGCACCTCAAGCGTTCCGTCATCCGGCACTTGCCCTTCCGCCATTCGTTTTAATAAAGCATTGCGCTGTGAAAGCACACGATTATATGCAATCAATTGTTCCAAATACTGCTTGTTGTATTGCGAGATCACCGTGTCCATAAAGCGACGTCTTTCTTCGCTTCCACCGGTAACAAGCACCGCATCAGCAGGAGAAACTGTTACCAGCGGACAAAGTCCAATATGATCAGAAAGACGATCGTATTCTTTGCTGTTACGCTTGAAGACCTTTCGCTGACCGCGTTTGAGCGAACAAATAATATTGTCTTCCTGACCCTGTGAACCGATAAAAAGTCCCTGAACAACAAAAAAAGGTTCTTCGAAGCGAATATTCTGGCTGTCAACCGGATTCAGAAAGCTTTTGCAGAGGGCGAGATAGTGAATGGCATCCAGCAAATTCGTTTTCCCGGAACCATTTAAGCCTGTAAAACAGTTAATCCGCTCAGAAAACCCGATTCCGGCCTCTTCATAATTTCTAAAATGGAGTAAAGTGAGGGTTTTGAGATGCATATCTGGCTGAAATCAGGCTAAATTACTCCGCCGGGGCGGATAAAGCGGTGCAAATTTGCCAAAAAGCGAAGGTAAATCTGCTATAGTGGAAAAAAAGATTATTTTTGCGCCCTGTTATTTAGCAAAATCACTGAATACCTCATGTCAAAAGAAACCAAAGAACAACCGGCAGTCGATATTATTGGCGCGTTTGATAAAACGGAAACCTACATTGAACAGAACCGCAAGAGCCTCGCGCTTATTGTTGGTGGCGTCATTTTGTTGGTTGCTATTTATTTTTGTTGGAAATTCCTTTATCTCCAGCCTAAATCCGAAGAAGCATCATTAAAGATGTTCAAAGCGGAAATGTATTACGCGAAAGATTCTTTCAATCTTGCTATTAACGGAAGCGGAGACACTGCAGGTTTTGCAGAGATCGCTGAAGATTACAGCATGACAAAAGCTGGTAATCTTGCGAAATATTATCTCGGTGTTTCTTATTTGCGCACCGGACAATATGACAAAGCAATCGAAAATCTTAAAGATTTTGATTCGGATGATATGTTTGTCGGTGCAATGGCGCTCGGACTTATCGGCGATGCTTACATGGAAAAAAATGATGTTGATAATGCAATCGACTATTACGAGAAGGCTGCAAAAAAGAATCCGAACAAGCTTACATCGCCTGTTTATCTGAAAAAAGCGGGATACGCTTATGAAGATAAAGGGGAAAAAGAAAATGCGCTGAAAATGTACATGCAGATCAAAACTGATTTCCCTGAATCGCAGGAAGCAGCGCAGATCGACAAATACATTGCAAGAGTTGGCGGAACAATTAAATAAAATCTTCGGATAGAAAATTTTTCGTCCGGAATAAACTACCGGAGCAGGATAATTTTATCTTCGCACCGCAGAAAATAAATGGCTACAGTTTTAAGAAATCTTTCTGATTACGATGCAGGGAGTGTTCCGGCAGGGAAAGGAAAAAGAATTGCGATTCTTGTAGCAGAATGGAATAGTGAAGTTACATTTGCACTTCGCGACGGCGCAGTGAGTTCTTTGAAAAAGCATGGAGTAAAGGATAGTGATATCGAAGTACATTATGTACCCGGCGCTTTCGAGCTTACTTTAGGTGCAGAATGGTGCGGAACTGATGAAGATATCGACGCTGTGATCGTGATCGGCTGTGTAATAAAAGGCGATACTCCACATTTTGATTTTATTTGTCAGGGAGTTACGTACGGAATCACAGAATTAAACATCAGTTTGAGTAAACCTGTTATCTTTGCCGTCCTAACCACAAATAACCTCGAACAAGCACAACAGCGCGCCGGGGGAATTCACGGAAATAAAGGAGACGAAGCAGCGATCACCGCTTTGAAAATGCTTGATCTGAGAGATAAATTGAATAGAGATTAGTTCTTTTAAATAATAGTAATCGGGGTGTAGCGCAGTTGGTAGCGCATCTGCTTTGGGAGCAGAGGGTCGTCAGTTCGAATCTGACTACTCCGAC
>JBKJMR010000681.1:0-4955 GCA_046596275.1 Bacteroidia bacterium
CTTTTCGTCACAGGAAGATCGGTGAAATTGGTTTTTCGTGGATGGGCGGCGTTTATAATAAATTCCAGGAAGATGGATTAGAGCTTGATATAAGACGACGTGTAGATTTATTCGCCATCGACATGAACACGACGATCCCGAAATTAAAAACATACATTACCGGCGAATGGGTTTGGGCGGTGATTGATGTTCCGTCAAGCTATTCGCAGCAATTCGGAAATAAGCAACGAGGAGGTTTTCTTGATATTGTTCAGCCCATTTTAAAAAGAAAAATGTTCGGTTGGGAAAAGAGCACATTGAATATTGCATTCAGAACGGAATTCACAGATTACAATGTCGGAACGTTCAATGAAACTAACGGAAATATTTACGATCACGTTTTTGCGATTGTACCGGGAATTAGTTTTCGTCCGTCGCAGCAAACTGTAATTCGTGCCAATTACCGTTATCACTGGGAGCGCGATCTGTTGGGAAATCCGGCAGCGAAAACAGCGGGATTTCAATTCGGGTTCTCTACTTATTTTTAAAAACAAATTAATTAGCTGATAATCAAACCACTGAAATAAAATTAATGCTTCCGTTATTTATCAATTGAATTTAATCGTAATATTACGATAGATATACAATCTGATCAATTTGAATATCCAATCAAATCGCATTATTACGATACAAATCCAAAACCCATAACTATGAAACTTTCCGACTTAAAAAACCAACTCAGCAACATTACTGAACTCAACTTTCTACTTCCGAACGGACAATTTGTTCCCAAACATTTTCATGTTACAGAAGTAGGGCAAGTCACAAAACATTTCGTCGACTGTGGTGGAACTGTGCGCGAAGAACGTGTGGTTAATTTTCAATTGTGGGAAGCCGGCGATTTTGATCATCGCATCGCTCCGCAAAAATTAATGAGCATCATCGAACTTTCAGAAAAAGTATTGAACATGCAGGATGGCGAAATTGAAGTGGAATATCAAAGTGATACGATAGGAAAATACGGTGTTGAATTTGACGGAATAAATTTTCTGCTGACTTCAAAAAACACAGCTTGTCTCGCAAGTGATAATTGTGGCACGAATGAAAAAAAGAAATTAAATCTTATTGAATTGGAAACGTCAGGAAATTCTTGTTGCACTCCCGGTGGCGGATGTTGTTAAATAAAATAACCACAATAGCCACCTAAGCTCACAGAAGAATTTACTGCTCGCTATCGTGTCTATTGTGGTTTTAAAATCCGGGTTACTACGCCGGGCACTATTCAAACTACTATTTTTAAAAATGAGCGTCCGTACCCTACGGACGCTCTTGAATTGCACTAACCAATCTTAATTTACTTTCCTTTTTTTGTCCAGAGGCTCCAGTCTTTGTCAAACTTCTGCCAGTTGCCATCTGCATCTTCCCAAGTCCAATCAGGAACGCCAGACCATGTTTTTCCGCCATCTGCAGACCACACTAAATTTTTGTCAGACACCTTGAGCCATTTTCCGCTCTTGTCCTGCCACATTCCATCTTTTACTGCTTCCCATTTTTTTCCGTCTGTGCTCCACCAAATGGTAGCATCTTTTGTGTTCATTTTGTACCAGACCTTTTTCTCATTCGACATACCTGTCCAGGTACCATCAGATGATTTCATCCAGTCGCCTGCATTGATTGCGATTGCGCTTTTAACTTCTGCAGTGTTATTTACCGCTACAACTTGTGTGCTGGCAAAAATAAACGCTGCAACTAAAGAAGAAATAATAACCTTTTTCATAGATATAAATATTTTAGTTGTAAGAAGACTTACGCAAGAAAAAGGAATGCGGATTTACCCGGAAGCATAATTTTTAATAATAGATGTAACCGTGACGAAAACTATGAAAGGGAAATTGTGCTGTTGGGAGGATCTGGTAATCTGTCCCGATAAAAGCTCGGGATGGTAACTGGGTAAATATAAATGAAAGGGTTGCCAGATTTAAATCCCGACAACCCTTTCATTTTATAAATTCATTTTCTGGTTTCAATTATCAAATTACCATCCCGATCTTTTATCGGGACAGATTACCAAATAAATGCCACAGGTCGTTCACCATTCCTCTTGGAAAGTTTGATTCTATGATTTCAAAAATCAAACCGGGAAAATACTGATCAACCTGTGGCAATGAAAAATTCCTTTATGTAGTTATTATCGTTCTGTCAAAATGCTTTTTTCTTCAACCCATTCTCTATCTTTCATTTTCCAGAGTCTACCTTCTGCATCGAGCATTAACCAGCGTCCGTCTGAATCTTTCCAAACGCAATGTTTTAATTCTGTCCAGCTGATTCCACCATCGTCAGAAAAAGCTACAGTGTTATGTATAACGCGGAAGAAATTTCCATCGTTGTCCATCCATACCTGGTCGTTTTTCAATTCCCATTTGAAACCGTCAGTAGAATAATAAAGCTGAAGTGCTCCTTCGTTATTCTGATCAATGCGATAGCTGGTTGATTTTCCATCCACACCTTTTGCTTCCCACGTTCCCGGATTTATTCTACCCCAATCGCTGCCATTAAGGCTTAATGGGATTGTTGGTACCGGTCCTAAAATCGATTCGTTCGATCCTCCTGTTATTGGTGTTAAACCAATCACAAATGCTGCTGTTAAAATAATTATCCCCCTCATGACACAAAGTTTTTAATTCAACGTTTTGTGCAGAAACTCCTTCCCTGCTTTCACTTACATGTAAAGCAAACTAAGGGACAAAAAACAAAGAAGGGATAAATCATTAATTTCCAGCGCAATGCCCAAACAATAAATCTATAGCTAAGTGAAATCACACCCCACATGAAGCAACAATTTCCACATCATACAATGCTATAGTCATTTTAGTGTCAATTCAAATCCAAACAATTCAATGAAACAAACAACAAAAGCACAAACAGAAAACATCAAACATTAAACATTAAACATCAAACATCAAACAACAAACTATTCCATCGCCTTCGCCCTGTTCCAGTATTCATCCATTTCTGCAAGCGACATATCTTCCATCTTCTTTCCGTCTTTCTGTGATTCTTTTTCCAGGAATTGAAAACGGCGAATGAATTTTTTATTTGTACGCTCCAGCGCATCTTCCGGATTTACATTGAGGAATCGTGCATAATTTATAAATGAAAAAAACACATCACCGAATTCATTCTCAATTTTTTCCTGCGCCGCATTATTTTTTATTTCATCATTTAATTCTTTCAGCTCCTCCTCTACTTTCTCCCACACCTGCTCCGGTTTTTCCCAGTCAAATCCTGCGGCGCGCGCTTTCTCCTGTATGCGAACGGATTTTACAATAGCTGGCAACGAAACAGGAACACCATTTAATACAGAACGAAATCCATCTGTAGTAATGCTGTCTTTTTCTTTCAATTTTATTTTTTCCCAGTTCTCAGAAACTTCCGCAGCATCCTGAACTTTTACATCAGCATAAATATGCGGGTGACGCGAAACGAGCTTATCGCATTCGGCATGAATCACATCTGCAATATCAAACTCCCCTGTTTCACTCGCAATCTTCGCGTAAAAAATAATGTGAAGCAGCACATCACCGAGTTCCTTTTTAATTCCGGTAATATTTTTATCGAGGATCGCATCTCCCAACTCATACATTTCTTCAATGGTAAGATGACGCAGACTTTCAAATGTTTGTTTTTGATCCCACGGGCATTGCGCACGCAGCTCATCCATAATTGTAAGCATGCGGACGAAAGCGTCTTTTTTCTGTTCAATTGTATTCATGGAGTGAAATTAAGGAAAAGGAGGTGATTGGTGTCCGCCGCGGCGGAGATTCATGGTGTCCGCCGCGGCGGAGGTTGATGGTGGTTGGTAAATAGTGGGTGGTGAAAAAATAAATTAAATCGTACATCGTAATTCTTACATCGTACATCCTCGGGATTGGTGATTAGTAATGGTAATTGATGAAATTAAATCGTGCATCGTAATTCGTACATCGTACATCCTTTTTATCATTAAATTTGTTTGCCCGATGAAATCTCTTTTGCTGTTATTTACTTGCTTTCTTCCATTCGCAATCTTTGCGCGACAAAATGACGTTGTGCATAGTGAGAATATCCGTGATACAATTTGTCCGGGAAAATCAACTCTTTTTATCAGCGGCAGTTTGCATTATGGTTTTTTGTGGACCCATCGGTATAATATGGGTCATCTCGTTAAGAAACATATTACTGCTTATGAAATAGATATTAGTAAAAACACGACGGGCAATTTGTGCTGGCAGCAACCTTATCATTTTCCAACATCTGGAATTGCTATTCATGTAATCCCGTTAGGAAATCCGGAGCAGCTTGGTACAGCGATCGGTGTTTATCCTTACATCAACTTTCCATTGGGAAATGTAAGACGAAAAATAAAAACCAATCTTCGTCTTGGGTATGGACTTGGTTACATTACGAAAAAGTTTGAGCCGCTGGAGAATCATAAAAACGTAGCGATTGGTTCAAATTTGAATGCGTGCATAGCTCTTCGGCTGAATGAAATGTGGCAATTAAATGACAAGAATACAATCGAACTCGGCTTAGGATTAACTCATTTTTCCAATGGAGCTGCGCGTCTTCCGAACCTTGGATTAAATATTCCAACGGTTAATATCGGCTATCATCATTATATCTGGCAGAATATGTGTACGAAAAGAGGTGGATGGCCTGATGATAAAAAAACTCACACGGAAGAAATTCTTGCAGATAATAACTGGCATGTAAATGTTTTGCTGGTAACGGGTTTCAATGATATAGATCCGCCCGGAGGAAAATTTTACGGACTTTTAAATATTCATTCATCCATAATGAAACGCACGGCGAGAAAACATCGTTGGGGTGGTGGTATCGATATCATGTATAGTGATGCGATCAGGACAAAACTTTCACGGGATGAGATTTATGTTTCCGCTGCAGGAAATATCCAGCCTGGTGCGAAGGTTTGTTAT
>JBKJMR010000694.1:0-3971 GCA_046596275.1 Bacteroidia bacterium
ATTGCTGATTACACCAGTGCAATTGAGCTTGAACCGGATTCATCACTTACTTATCAGAACCGCGGCAATTTGTTCCTGAAAACAAGTCGTTCTGAAGAAGCATTGGCCGATTTTAAAAAAGTGCTGCAAATAGAACCTGAGCATTATGCGAATTATTATAACAAAGCACTTGCCGAATTAAATCTCAGGAAATTGGATGATGCTATTTTAGATTTTGATAAAAGCATTCAACTGAAGCCTGACTTTGCCAATTCCTATTTATACAGGGGACAGGTTAGATTTCTAAATAAAAACAAAGAAGAAGCTATAAAGGATTTCGAAAAAGCGATTGAGCTGGATTCGTTAAATCGTGATGCGTATTTATACCTGGCACTACTGCATGGTGAAATGGGCGAATTAAAAAAATCGATGACGGAGATTAACAGGGTTATTGCTATTGATAGTCTTTACGCGTTTGCTTATTCTGTAAGAGCCGCTATTCACTTAGATAACGGAAAGCTGAATGCGGCAATAACTGATTGCAGCAAAGCTATTGCGCTTGATAATAAGAGCTCTAATGCTTTTTCAAACCGGGCGACTACTTATCGCAGGCTCAACCAATATACTAATGCAATTGCTGATTACACCAGTGCAATTGAGCTTGAACCGGGAAAGGCAAGTCATTTTTATTACCGCGGCGTTTGCTGGTATAGCTTGAATAATAATCAAAAAGCCGCCGAAGATTTCAGAGCAGCTCTAAGGCTTGATCCGGGCAATCCAAAATACCAGGCGTCTTTGGATCAGCTGAAGTAGCGGTTGCCGGTTTGCCGGTAGTCAGTATCAGTAGTCAGTTGTCAGGTTGCACTTTAGTTATTTTGGCTTTTTCGGCAAATGAGCTGTCTGTATATTTGATAGTCTGAATTCACGACTGACAACTGACAACTGACAACTGACAACTGACGATTGACGACTGAAAACTGATACTGACTACTGCCAACTTTTTTCCTTACCTTTAACCTTTGATGAAATTCGCCAATTCCTACTTCCTGTTCGCTCTTCTTGCGCTGGCGATTCCTATCATTATCCACCTTTTTAATTTCAGGAAATTCAAACGTGTATTTTTTACAAACGTTCGATTTCTTAAAGAAGTAAAGCAGGATACAAAGGCCCGCAACAAAATCAAAAATATTCTCATCCTTTGCTCCCGCTTGCTTGCCGTGCTTTTTCTCGTGCTTGCTTTTGCCCAGCCGTATATTCCGCGTGAAAACGGAGCAGTACGAACAGGCGATAAAGTGATCAGCGTTTACATTGATAATTCTTTCAGCATGGACGCTGTTGGCAAATCAGGTACGTTGCTGGATGAAGCGAAAAAAGATGCGAAAGAAATTGTTGCTGCTTTCAAACCCAGCGACCGCTTTCAATTAATTACAAATGATTTTGAAGGTCGCCACCAACGACTTGTGAACCGCGAAGAATTTATTGAGCTCGTTGATGAAGTGACAACAAGTCCGGCGGTGCGCACACTTTCTGAAGTGACAAAACGCCAGCAGGATGCGCTGAACACTGAAAAAGGAATTCAATCGGGCAACAAACAAGCTTTCCTCATCAGCGATTTTCAAAAAACTATTTCCGATTTCGGCGCAATCAAAACGGATACTTCTATTCGCTACAAACCTGTTCCTGTAACTGCGCAGAACAGGAATAATATTTACATCGATTCGGTTTGGTTTGCTTCACCGGTTCGACAATTGAATCAGCAGGAAGCGTTGCACATCCGTTTGAAAAGTCATTCGGAAGTGGCGGCAGAAAATGTTCCGATGCGTTTGTACATCAACGGACAAGCACGCACGCCTTCGAGCTTCAGCATTGCAGCAAATGGTGTTACGGATACTGTTGTTTATTTCACCATCCGCGAACCGGGCTTGCAGCAATGTTTGATCGAGATCAATGATTATCCTGTTACGTTCGACGATCGCTTTTATTTTACTTTCAATATGCTCAAAGCGATCCCGATGCTGGCGATCAATGCTTCGAATGGAACGTCTTTAACTACGCCGGCAGAAAACAATTATCTCCAATCACTTTTCGGTGCTGATTCTGCTTTTGTATTTACACAATCGGAAGAAAGCAAGCTGGATTATTCTTCATTCGGAAATTACAGCTTCATTTTGCTCAATGGATTAAAATCGGTTTCATCGGGATTATCCAATGAGCTGAAAAAGTTTGTGGATAATGGTGGAAGTCTTTTTGTTTTTCCCGGCGAAAATGCGGATCTGCAATCGTACCGCGAATTCTTTTTGCCGCTGGGCGTTAACAGCTATGAGAAACCAGATACAGCAAGAACAGTTGTTGACCGGTTGAATTTTTCACACCCGCTTTACAATGGTGTGTTCGAAAAAACAACGGGCAATATTGATCTGCCTTCGGTTTACGATCATTATAAGATCAGCGTTTCTACACGGACGACGCAGGAGGAATTGATGCGTTTGCGTAACGGTGATCTTTTCGTGGGCAGCTATCGTTCAGGAAAAGGAACGGTTTATTCCTGCGCAGTGCCGCTTCTCGATTCATGGAGCAATTTCCCACGTCATGCCATGTTTGTTCCGACGCTTTACCAGGCTGCACTTTTTTCTCAGCCGCAAGCTGCTTTGTTTTACACCATCGGCGGAAATGAAAACATTGATCTCGGAGATGTTGGAACGATCGGTGAAAATGTTTTTCATCTTTCTGAACCTTCAAAAAATTTCGACATTATTCCTGCTCATACTAGTTTAGGCGGACATACTTTGCTTGATGTGAAGCGCCAGGTTGTGGAGCCTGCAAATTATTTTGTGAAGCTCGGCAATCGTCAGCTCACCGGAATTTCTTTCAACTACGACAGAAAAGAATCTGATCTCGCTACAATGAATTCCAGTGAGATCGAAGAAGGTTATAAAACTGCCGGACTAACAAATTTTTCTTTGCTTGAATCGGATTCAAAAGGATTAACAGCAGCATTAACGGAATTGGATTATGGAATTCGCTTATGGAAAACCTGCATCTGGCTTGTTTTGTTATTCCTGCTGATTGAAATTCTGCTGATCCGTTTTTGGCGCAATGAACCGAAATTAAAAACTTCATCCCCTACTCTTTGATATGAAAGTCCTGCTCCAGAACATTCTTATCTGCGATCCGAATTCGACACACCATAACCAGCATACGGATGTGCTGATTGAAAAAGAAGTTATCGCACAGATCGGAAAATATATTCCTGCTGATGATGCGTTGGTTGTAAGCGGAGAAAAATTTTCCGTTTCACCGGGATGGATGGATCTTCATGCACATTTGCGCGATCCCGGATTTGAATACAAAGAGACAATTGAAACAGGAGCAGTTGCCGCTGCAAAAGGCGGATTTACTGCTGTGCTTGTAATGCCTGATACACATCCGCCGGTGCAAACAAAATCGGCTGTTGAATATATTATCAAACGTTCCCAGCAGTTGCCGGTTGATATTATTCCTGCGGGCGCATTGACGCAGGATCTGAAAGGCAAAGACATGGCGGAACTTTACGATATGCATCTGGCAGGAGCAAAAGCTTTTACTGATGCAGAACATCCAGTTGCTCATGCAGGACTTTTAGTGCGCGCATTGATGTATGCAAATAACTTCGGCGGGCGTGTGCATGTGCGTTGTGATGATGAAACTATTTCGCTCGGCGGACAAATGCATGAAGGTCCGATGAGCACGACGCTTGGTTTAAAAGGAATTCCTGCATTAGCAGAAGAGCTGATGATCGCACGGAATATTTACCTCGCGGAGTATGCAGGCGCACCATTGCATCTTATGGGTGTGAGCACAGAAAAGGGTGTGCAGCTTATCCGCGATGCAAAAGCAAAAGGATTAAACATTACAGCTTCCGTGCACGCATACAATTTGTACTGGAATGATTCGGTGCTGGAAGATTTCGATACGAACTTTAAATTAAATCCGCCTTTGCGTGGAGAAGAAGA
>JBKJMR010000707.1:0-3809 GCA_046596275.1 Bacteroidia bacterium
CAAGATCGCCTTCCAAATGCAAATGAACTGTCTCCACATTTTCAAGCACTTCTTTTCTTTCTGCAAGCGCATTGAGCAATATATGAGGGGTTGCAGCGCCGCCATGAATAAAAATCCTTTCACCTGATTGAATTGTTGATACCGCCTCTTGTGCAGAAACAATTGAGTAGTTCATTTAGAGCCTGTTAAAGGTTACATCGAAACCATGTTCCGTTTGTAAAATAGCAGAATAGAAATCCCTGCTTTTTTGCTGATCTGCAACATAAAGAATTATTTCGTAACGGAAAATCTTCATCGTAGTGCGTAATATTTGCTCTTACAATATTACGTGAAGCCGGAGAATAATTCATCTTTTGTTTTACCTCGCAGGCAAAATCAACAACGGTCTGTCGACACTGAATGCAAGCTTCCTGGTCACGCTCTTGTGAAAAATCTCTTCATACCAACGCATCCGGTGTGGAGCAACTGCAATCCAATCGGCTTTTTCTTTCTTCGCTTCCTCCAGTATAGTATCCGGAATATCTTCTCCGGCAGGAAAATTCCAATCGTGTTTCACATTAACCAATTTTTTATCAAGGCGTATACCGGCGTCCGTTTCACGCAGACTCCAAAGCTCACCTTCCTCCTTCACATTTACAATTTGCAAATCAACAGTAAACTGTTCGCTCAGCTCTTTTAAAATATCCCTGCTATTGCTGTTCAGCTGATCTTTCAAATCAGTAGCCAGCAGAATCGTTTTTGGTGCATGATAGCTAACACCTTCAGGAATAATAAGCACTGCATATTTAGCACGGTGCAGATTCGCAGTAGGAACACTTCCAAGAAAACGCTCAACAATATTATGCTGTTGCATGCCCATTACTACAAAGCTGAATTCATGATCATGAAATTCACCGGCAATACCATCAGGGGCAAAATCAATTCTCTGAATTCCGTTTGCAGGAACATCCCAGCGTTTCGCAATTCGTGCAGCTTCAGATTCAACCGCCTCTTTTTGTGAATCTGTAAAGTCAATCATAGACATTGGTGTGCCATCCGTTTCTACAACAGCTACCGGCGGTGACCATGTATGAAGAACTACAAGCGATGTATTGCAGGATTTTGCTAATTGAGCGGCATAATTACCTGCGTTCAGTGAAGCAGCAGAATAATCGGAGGCCAGGAGAATAGGTTTCATGAGCTGAGTGTTAAATGAAAGCAATCAAAACTACTTCGGGATTTTCCCCATTCGTATGACTAACGTCAGGTAAATTGATGATTAATTTCAATTGTCTGATCCATTTTAAAAAATTCCTGCGATCAATCAGTTGCTGTCCTGCCGTCTCTCATATCTACATCAAAACTATGCTGCTAATTTTGTCTCATTACTGTAATGGCATTTCCCTTTATTCCCACTGTTATACAATAATTAGATAATCATGAATCTGCACGCAGGAGAATTAAGCTTTGAGAATTATAAAAAATTAGGACTTCCCGACCTGGAGCGATTTTATGCACTGCGTATTATACCTCACCTTAATACAACGATGGAAGCAGCATGCGCTTTGCTGGAATCAAAACCCGGGGAAAAAGGCACAGCAGAACAATATGTCGTCGTATGTTCTCTTGCAAGACAATTTATGAAGGAGTATAACGAGCATAGCTCAAAACAACTGATCATGTTTGAGGCGCAGCGCACAAAACAAACTGATCATGTGAATATAGATGTTCCGAAGCTGCTTGAAAGTCACCAGCAAATGTGCCGGATACTGGATCAGATCAATGAGCTTTCCGAAAAAGGAATTAATTCGCAAGCTTATTCTCCAATGCAAAAATTGGGCTACGCACACATCAATAATTTGCGTCAAGATGTTTCACGTCTTTTTTTCCTCGAAGAAGAATATCTTTTTCCCAGGTTGCATTTATTAAACCGTCACAAAGGTAAAAGTGCTTCGCTTTAATAAAACTGACAACCGTCATACTTTTCATTGACGCCCGCCATTTCCACCCTGTATATTCATCCTGAACTTCGCAGAAGAATATACAATCATGAGCATATTGTTAGATTATAAAGATGATATCGCATTATTATTTATGCGGCTTGTATTGGGAATATTATTCCTTATGCAGGGTTATGATAAGATCTTCGGATTAGGATTATCAAAAACCGAAGCTGGTGTTGCAGAAGCAATGCGTGGAACAAAACTTCCAACTTCATTAGTAAAAACCATTACTATTATTTCTTCGGTGATCGAGCTTACAGGAGGAATAATGCTGATCACAGGATTTTTAATTTATCCCGCACTTGTATTACTTGGAATAGATCTGCTGATCGTTGTTTTTGGCATGAGCCTCCGTGAACCTTTATGGGATATGCGTTTTGTCTGGCCACGATTAATTTTATTGCTGGCGCTTTTGCTTCTGCCTTACGCTTGCGATCGTCTCTCACTTGATCACCTGTTAAATTTTTATGAAACCAGCAGCAACATCAGCGGAAGTTAAAAGTTCCACGTGTTTTCATTGCGGAGAAAGCTGCGTTGAAAATAAAATCGAATTCGATCAGCATGCATTTTGTTGTGATGGATGTAAGCTGGTTTATGAATTGCTGAAAGAAAATGAACTCTGCAATTATTACGACATTACAAAATTCCCGGGACAGGCAGCACAAAACGAGCAGCAACGTGCTGTGTATGCATCACTCGATGAAAAAGGAGTCCGCGAAAAGCTGATCCGGTTTGAAGATGAAAATAGATCGCGGGTTATTTTCCATGTTCCGGTTATGCATTGCAGCTCCTGCATCTGGCTGCTTGAAAATTTACATAAAATCAAAGATGGCATAATTAGCTCCATTGTAAATTTTCCAGCAAGAGAAGTCACCATCGATTTTGAAAAAGAAAAAATAAAGCTGAGCGAAATCGCAGCACTAATGTCTGCCACAGGATATGCGCCTGCTATAAGTCTTGGCGACCTTGAGCTGAAAGAAAAAAGAAAACGCTTCAATGCTTCTGTTTTAAAAATAGGCATTGCTGGTTTTTGCTTCGGAAATATCATGATGCTGAGTTTCCCTGAATATCTTTCTTTGGGCGATTTACAGGAAGTTCCGCAGCTCAAAAACTTTTTCGCATGGATCAGCCTTGCTCTTTCACTTCCCGTTTTGTTTTACTGCGCATCCGGATTTTTCATTTCAGCATATAAAGCAATTCTTTTTCGCAGCCTGAATATCGATGCGCCGATTGCATTAGCGGTTGGCGTAACATTTGTCCGCAGCACTTATGAAATAATTTCTTCCACAGGCACCGGTTACCTGGATTCCATGAGCGGCATTGTATTTTTCATGCTTATCGGAAGGTATTTCCAGGATCGCACGTACCAGCAACTTTCATTTGAACGCGATTATAAATCTTATTTTCCCATTGCTGTTTCTATTAGAAAAAACGGGAAAGAAGAAACGATTGCAGTAACAAAGCTAAAACCCGGCAATAGAATTATTATTCGCAGCGGTGAATTAATTCCAACGGACGCAATGCTATTGAGTGAGAAGGCACACGTGGATTATAGCTTTGTAACCGGCGAAGCAAATCCTGTGAGAAAAATACAGGGAGAAAAAATATTTGCCGGCGCGCGACAAACAGATGGTGCTATTGAGCTGGAAGTTTTAAAAGAAACATCGCAAAGCTACCTGACACAATTATGGAACCACGATATTTTCACGAAACAAAAAGAGCGTGAACATAAAACCTATATCGACAACATCAACCGATGGTTTACGAGTGCGGTTTTAATTGTTGCTATTGGCGCCGCTGTCATGTGGCTCTTTATTGACAAATCCT
>JBKJMR010000171.1:0-4904 GCA_046596275.1 Bacteroidia bacterium
ATTTATTGAATCTCTGCTCGCTGTTTTTGTCCATGCCTGCAAACGCAAAAGTTTTCGGCGCGAGGCTTGTTCCAGCTTGGTTTTGCGGCGGCTTAAACCTCTTGAATAATTTCTAAACATCCGTGCGCAATTTTTTTCCGAATAAGCAACAGGTTTTTTGTCAAACATTTTAACAGGCGTAACCGAAATTCGTTTAAATCCCCAGAGGTATTTTAATTCCATTGTAAATTCTGATCCGCCGTTGTATTCAATCCGCACATCGTTGATACCGGCTCTTGCTCCGAAATATTTTCTAAACTCAGCCCTTGAAATCGGTTCTGCTGCCTGCCATATTACACCCGTGAAAGAATGCATTTCAGGGTTGTTATTATGCGCGACTTTATTTTTACTTTTAGGATTCAGCACAATTCGGTTCAAAAGAAAGCAGGTATTTCCTTTACCGGCTGACACTTTTCTCAAACGCCATTTTGACGCCTCACGTAATTGGGTTTTTGATGTTTGCCTGTTAAAATCTGTCCGGATGCTCCTGGTCGTGTAAACATAATTCGTGTCTTCATAACGCGCGTCAAAAGAAACAGTATCGCCTAGTGAAGGACGTTTCCTCATCATGTCCATCGTTCTCCATCTGAAACGCTGAACGGCTGTTGATAATGTAAATGGAATTTGTTGCGTTACCACCTGGTCTTTCTGCTCTGCATTGCCTGTACTCGATTCGTAAACCCAGCCGGCAGCAGGATCGAGCCGGTAAAAATTAAATGTAGAAGCGGTATCAACAACCGCAAATTCCAAATCGATTTTTTTTCCGGGCGCCAGAAAAACTTCTTTGCCTTTAACAGAAGCATTGATCTCAAACATTCCTGCCGATTCAAAATCTCCTTTTACTCCTGCACTGTCATACACCATCGGAATTCCACTCACAATAATATCAACAGGATCACGAAACTCCCTGTAATCAATCGTTACTTCTTCTTTCACCTGGTTTCCATTTGCATCTACGAATGCATTTGCAGGAATAAATATTTTTGTTCCTGATGGATATTCAACGAGTCCACCGTGTGCCGGATTTGTGGTGTATGTATTTTTCCAAACGTCTAATCCGGGAACAGGTGGTTTTACCAATGGATTTTCTCTTGTAAAACTTTTTATGCGTTGCGGCAACACAACTCCTTCATTCATGCCTGCAACACCTTGTAACATATCGCGCATAAGATTGATATGTTCTTTGGCAGAAATTTTATCGTAGCAGGAATATTCCAATACAAGCATTGCAGAACCAAATCCCAGCTCCAACTTTTCCCTGGCAACAAGCGATTCACGACTTGATGTATTTAAGGCATAACCATCAGCAAGCGAAAGATCCGTATTGTGAAAGCTGATCTTTTGAAGTCCGCGCATAGTGATAAATGATTGCGGCAAGTGATCGAGCTTTGTGGTAGAATAGCTGATGCTTTTTAACGAAGGCATTGCAGAAACGGTAGAAAATGTTCTGTCAATATTCAGCTTGCTGCAATTATTAATTTCAATTTCTTTTACAGAAACCAGCATTTTCACTGCGCCCGACAAATTGGTAAATCCGCATTTATCAAACGAAATTTTTGTCACATTCGGACAAGCAGCAACAGCCGCAATGTCATGTTCTGCAATAAGTGAATCAGAAATTCCTGAAAGCTGGATGTGAGTTAATGCTGTAAAACGAAAAGCATTTTTCACAAACAAAGTTGCTTCATCTTTTTCGCCGGAAAAATTAAGCGCAGTTACAGCAGCGGGATTTTTCAATGCTTCATGAATGCCCGGTAAAGCAAAAGCGGGTACAGTAAAAAGAGCAAAAAGAAAGAGAATAATATTTTTCATACTAATGGGTTTTTCTACTCTTATAATTCTATGACGGCAAAAAGATACAGGGGTTGCCCCGTTGAAAAAACATTCAGTTTGCAAATGGCTGTTAATAAGAGTTAACCGGTAGAAAAAAATTTAGTGACTGGGTGATTTAGTGACTGGGTGATTGAAAAAATAAAATTAAATGTGGTGTAGATGTTAATTGCAACACCTTTTATTTTTAATTAATCAATATGCGTTTTGGCTTTGTGCGTTAATCACCCAGTCATCAAATCACCCAGTCACCAGATCATAGCACAGGCGAATTTACTCAGCGAAGAAGAAATTAACTCCAAAGACAGATTTCTGTATCTTTCCGCGCTTTACTGCATTAAGAGAGAAACCCCCGAAAAATTGAACGAGCATCACAAAAGTGCGAATGATTTGCGGATAGAAATGGTCCTTGTGGAAGCGGCTAAATCTGATCCGGCAAAATTCGGTGTGCTGTATTCAAAATATTACCGCCAGGTTTTTGTTTTTGTGTTCAGGCGCATCGGTGATGAAGAACATTCCGGGGATATTGTAGCCAATACTTTTCTTAAAGCCATGCTTGCATTACCAAAATACACATTTAAAGGTGTTCCGTTTTCTGCGTGGCTATTCCGGATTGCGGTGAACGAGATCAATATGTATTTCCGGAAAACGAACCGGGAGCGCGTAGTTAGTCTTGATAAATCCGATCTCGGCAAGATGATTGCAGAAAGTGGTGAGAGTGATTCGGAAGAAAATCAGAAATTGCTTCTCAAAGTGCTCGGAACTTTATCGACAGAAGAAATGCAACTGATCGAGCTTCGCTTTTTTGAGAAAAGAGCCTTTATTGAAGTAGGTGAAATTATCGGGATAACAGAAAATAATGCAAAAGTGCGAACGTACAGAATACTTGAAAAGCTCAAGCAGCTCCTCATTAAAGCCGGGGGGAGATAACAATGACCAAATTTAAATTCGATATCGACCCTAAGGAGCCCCGCGAAGAACAAATCGCGAAGCATAAAGATTTCGGGAAAGTCATGCAGAATTACCAACGCATGACCAACCCGCTTTATCGCACGCCCTTGTATCGCTACAGGAAAGTTTTCATCGTGGTCTTACTGGCGCTGCTCGTAGCGTGGCTAGTTTCAGAATTCGGTGAGGAAGAAAATGGAGAGAAGAAAAAGGGAGATACGTTGAAGAGAGATACTGCTGAGGTAAGGTGATTGGTGTCCGCCGCGGCGGAGGTGATTGGGAAAAAAAGGGTTGTGACAGGTGACAGGTGACGGGTGACAGGTGACAGGTGTTAGGTGACGGGTGATTGATAGTTGGTAATTGGTAATCCTGTAATCTGTAATCTGTAATTTTTCTCACTCGACAAATTTATACCCTACCCCACGGATAGAAAAAAAATGTTCCGGCTCACGGGGATTTGCTTCGAAGTATTTGCGGTAGTTGAGAATATAATTATCGATCGCTCTTGCTGTTGGTAATGCATCATCATTCCAGAGCTTCTCTAAAATTTCATCGCGGGAAACTACTTCTCCTTTTTTCTGGAACAATAATTTCAGCAGCTCAACTTCTCTTTTTGAAAGTATCACCTCACCATTTATTCCATGCGCTTCAAATGTTGCAAAATTGACTTCGTTCTTTCCGAAAACAAAAGACTCACTGATAGCAGTTTCTTTTTTCACAGAACGACGCAACAAAATCTGCACACGCAATAAAAATTCTTCGAGGTTAAAAGGTTTTGTGATATAATCGTCGCCGCCAATTCGCAACCCTTTTATTTTATCATCGCCGGTAGCTTTTGCTGTGAGAAACAATACCGGAACCTGCACATCTTTTTTCCTGATCTCTTGGCACACGCCGAAACCATCAAGCACCGGAAGCATCACATCGAGTATAACAAGATCAAAACTATCCGAGTCAAAAACACGCACCGCACTTGCCCCGTCAATCGCGCTCGTCACTGCATAACCTTCCATCTCCAGGTTAAGTCGGATAGTTTTCAACAGGTTTTCCTCATCCTCTACGAGAAGTATTTTCTTTTTCATTTATGCAAAATTGCAAAATCGTGCCCTTATAATTGGTTAAAAATAGTTTTCGTAGCAGGTATTCCCTTTTTAGTCGAATTAATATCTTGATTACAAGGCATATAATTGCTTTTTTCAAAAAAAATAATTAACCTTGAAATGCACAAATAACACCTCTGAAGTTCTATCTTCGGACAAACCAAGCACCAACCTAACACCTCAATTAATTCGCATGAAAAAAATTCTTTTCCTAGGAATGAGTTTGTCGTTCGCGCTCACCGCAGTGAATGCCCAGCAAGTAAAAAACAAGCAGCTTACTAATAGTCATGTTGCACAATATGCAGAAGCAGTTGCAAAACAGGACGAGACAGATGTAAGTCTTAAATCTGCGATTCGCTTTGATATGCATACTACAACTGCTGCTGAACGTACGCAGATCAATATGCAGCATCATGCAACGCTCGTGCAACGCAATCCGAACTATGATGCACAACGAAATGCATTTGAAGCAAACCTCCAGGAATACATCGCTACGAATCGCGCAACGCTGGAAAATACGGAAAGCGTAATTATTTGTCCTGTAGTTTTCCATTGCGTTTACGGATCAACCGCACAAAACATCACACTTAACCAGGCGCTTTCACAGCTGCAAGTGATGAATGAAGATTTCGGTCGTACCAATGCAGATGCAAATAATAATTGGTCGCAAGCTACAAATACAACAATTCAATTTTGTCTTGCGCAACAAACTCCTTCAGGTGCCGCAACAACCGGACTTGAAACACGCCAGTTCGGAACTTCTTCTACTTCATGGTCGTTGAATGATAATGTGAAATCTTTTTCAACCGGTGGACTTGATGCATGGGATCCGACACGTTATTTTAATATCTGGGTTTGTAATTTGCAGGGCGGATTGCTCGGTTATGGTGAATTTCCAACTTCAACTGTAAGCAATACATTCGGAGCAGTAGTAGATTACACTTGTTTCGGAAGCAATTATACTTCTTACGGAACATTCTCAGGAAT
>JBKJMR010000398.1:0-2892 GCA_046596275.1 Bacteroidia bacterium
CCATTATGTGAAAGGAGACGAAGACTTATTTCAAGTAGTGAAACTAATGCTTGATAAGAACTACGAGTTCAATAAGTTCGACATCTTTGATCTGGCAAAAAACGGTTTCTTTAAAACATTGGAGTATTTTAAGTCATTGGGCTTTGACCTGAACGTAAAGAATGAGCAAAATGAAAATGCTTTATTTTATGTTATACAAAGAGACGTTTCAAGATTCAATTATGTTGATGGCTGGTGGAGGACAGATGACTATATTGAAGTTATTGTAGATAACTGTATCAAACTGGGGATAGATGAAAAAGCTACCAATAGCGAGGGAAGAAATCTTTTACATGCTTTTATTTTAAGTGGTATGCCGTCGAAGTATTTTGACGTATTGGCAAAATACAATTTCAATATTAACCAGGCTGACAATAATGGATGGACTCCTCTCCATTGTGCATGTGCTTACGACTCGGATGATAATTTGTTTAAAAAATTATTGGAGAATGGTGCGGACAAAACAATATTGACAAAAAAAAGGATCTCCTATTTTGAAGAAGAGTTTGATGCAGAGCCGGGTTCTGAAGTCTGTTCTGCTTATGACCTCAGAATAGCTTATTTAAATTCAATTGGGGGTGAGTATAGCGAAGGCACGGTAAATGGTGACTTATTAAGAAAAGAAATTCAATTTTATTTAAAACCATAAAGTAACTACATCGCCTAACAGCGGCAAGTAGCGTCATTTTTTCTGGCTGGCAAATGTTTTGGCTCGTTGCGCTTCGTCGGAACGCTAAGGCCGGCAAAACGAACGTTAAGCAGAAATACGTTAATAAGGGAAAATTATAGAAAACAACAAAAGCGTCTCATTTCTGAGACGCTTTTACCTTAATCGTAGCGGGAACAGGACTCGAACCTATGACCTTCGGGTTATGAGCCCGACGAGCTACCACTGCTCCATCCCGCATCGTATGCGTTTTGCCTTTCTCAGCTAAACCCCGGCCATAATCCCGGAATCCTTTAATTCTGCCCTGAAAAGCGGTGCAAATATACGCTTTTTTAGACCCCATCCGTAAATCTTTTCAACAATCTGCAAAATCCACTTTTTCAGACTTTAGCCGCTCTTTCATACCTTCCCCTATCTTTGCAGGATTAAATTTTGAAAACCTATATTTACGAATGAATTGTTTGATCGTTGATGATGATGAGATGGTACGGCTCGATCTTGAGAAAAGAATCAGCCTGATGGCCAACCTCACTCTTACCGCTAGCTGCGGAACCGCCACTGAAGCGGCAGGTATTCTCATGAAAGAGAAAATCGACCTCATCTTCCTGGATATTGAAATGCCGGGCATGGATGGCCTGCAGCTGCTCAAAACCCTTCATCCTGTTAAACCTTCCGTCATACTCATCACTTCCAAAAAAGAGTATGCCGCTGAAGCGTTTGATTATGAAGTCACCGACTTCCTGCTTAAGCCATTTACAGATGAACGGTTTTTAAAATCTATCATCCGCGCTTCTGCCGAATCTCCTTCCGAACTTTCAGGTTCTGAAAAAGATCATCTCTTCGTAAAAACAAATTCAGTGCTCGAAAAAATTGAGCTCGCCGAAATTCTTTACGTTGAAGCGATGGCCGATTATGTGCAGATCCAATCCGAGAAAAAGAGATACGTGGTGCATTCTACAATGAAAAATATAGAAAGCGCATTACCAACGACCCGCTTTTTCCGGGCGCACAACTCGTACATCATTCACCTCAACAAGATCAACCGCATTGAAGATAATTCAGTGATCATTGGTGATAAAGTGATTCCTGTGAGCCGCGCTAAAATTAAAACATTGCTGCAGCAGATTAATTTGCTGAGCGGCGATTAAATTATTTTTTGCCTTTCCATTTGTAAAATTGCTCCCCCGCTAATAGCTCTTCGATCTTTAGGCGTTTTTTATTTTTGTACCGGCATTGCCTTGTGATTGATCATTTATTTTTTTTGTGCAAATGGAGAACCCACAACATTTTAATCTTCGCGAGCTTGAAAGTATGGCCGGCGGTGATGCCGATTTCATTGTTAAAATGCTGGAAACATTTTCATATACCGTTCCGCCTTTTATTGAACGATTAAAAACAGCATTGAGCAATAAAAATCTTCCCGACCTCGCACATGTCGGTCACCGGCTCAAACCTTCTTTTCATTACCTCGGCCGGCCAGATCTGAATGCGCTCCTTGCCATTATTGAAAATGGAGACGGAACAAATAAAGAGCAGGAAATTTTTTCCGCTGCGACAAAATTTCTTTCAGGTTATGCAATAATGATGATTGAAGTGGATGAGCACCTGGAAAAATTAAAACACCAATGAAAAGCACAAAGCTGATCGGGAAAGTCCTTATCGGGTTACTGCTCACCGGCGCAGTGTTGTCGATTGCCATTATATTCATGTACCGTTCCATTCATGATGTTTCCCTTGCTGTTGATGAAGCAGGCAAACCGAACGAACGTTTAATTGAATGGAAAAAGACTGTCAATCTTTTATACGAAGCAGAAAATAAATCAAGAAGCTGGCGCATTACTAAAGATGAAGCTGAGCTGAAATCATTCGACAGCATTCGCACCGCCGTATCCATTCATCTTACAAAATTATATGAGCTTAACCGCGATTCGATAAAAGGATTGGCGTTATGCGATTCGTTGCACCAGCTGAGCGAAGAACGTTTTGAAATGCTTGGCGACTGGATCAATTTCACTGATGAAACAACCCCCGAGAATACTGTGCTTGTCGATATTCTCCGGGTGATGGCGCAAAGAGAAAAGTTGGTGATGGAAGAAAATGAGCGGCGCATTGATTCTGTTTCTTCTGAAGACCGCAGTAGAAAAATTGCCGCATCTGAAAAAGAGAGAAGCTTCTGGCGTCGATTG
>JBKJMR010000057.1:0-6275 GCA_046596275.1 Bacteroidia bacterium
CTTGTTGTTTAAGCGGTGTGGCACCAAGTGTTTTTATATAATGACTAATTAATTTGGTTTTCGATTGAAAAGCAACGAATCCGTCACCTCCTGTTTGGAATGAACGCAGACAGGCAAATGCAACAAGATTTCCTGCAACACCAGCATATGTTTTATGTCTTCCATAATTGAAAGGCGCGTTTTCAAGCAAATGCATATAAACATACTTCGACCTGTATTCAAGACTTATAATTCCTTGTATAATAAAAGGATTACCGACAATTGTCAATTTATAGATTTCCCGTTCAATATTTTTATACTCTGCGGTCCAATTGAACTTCCAACCATTTTTCCTGGTTATATTCTTCAAATCGGGTTTTGTCAGAAGAGATAATTCGGTTTGAAAACTATCCCCGGTTGCAATATTTTCAATTGACTTTGTTAATTTATCAATTTTAAAACTTAGGAGATTTCCACCTTTTTTAGGCATTCTCAAATTTACGAAAATGCCAATGATTTCTGTAGTTTTTCTTGACAATTTAGTTGTTGAAACGCAGCTTTGGCTTTATGGCTTAACTAATTGCTGTATTCTATAGCAATTATTGTTTTTACCTTTGACCTTTCTAATCCAGAAGTGTAACTTCATTCTTCCACAACAGCCTTTGACCTACACCATCTCCGATACAGCCCGCATTCTCCGCGCTACACAGAAGCTCATCAGCAATGATGGTCCGGTGAAGTCGTTGCTGATTGATAGCCGTAATCTCACACACACCGAAGGCGTTTTGTTTTTTGCGATCAAAGGTGAACGGCATGATGCGCATGAATTTCTTCCTTCGATCTACACAAAAGGAATCAGGAGTTTTGTGGTGAATGATTTGCCGCCGAATACAGAAATTGATTTTCCGGAAGCAAATTTTCTTGTTGTTTCAAACACACTTGACGCATTACAACAGCTTACAGCTCATCACCGTAAACAATTCAACTATCCTGTTATCGCCATTACGGGCAGCAATGGAAAAACAATTGTCAAAGAATGGCTCTGGCAATTGTTACGCGATGATTTTTCTATTGTTCGTAGTCCGAAAAGTTATAACTCTCAAGTTGGTGTGCCGCTTTCTGTCTGGCAAATGGAAGCGTCGCATAACCTCGCCATTTTCGAAGCAGGAATTTCACGTCTTGGTGAAATGGAAAAATTGCAATCCATTCTGAGGCCGGATATTGCTATACTTACGAATATCGGAACGGCACACGATGAAAATTTCTCGGGGAAGGATCAGAAATTAGCTGAGAAAATAAAATTGCTGAAAGGCGCTGAAATAATTGTTTGCTGCAAAGATGAACCTACGCTTTATTCGAAGGTGAAGGAAGAAGCGGGCAACAGCACAATCATTTCCTGGTCGCGCAAATCAAAAGCTGATCTGCAGATTGCGCGCATCACAAAGGAAAAAACCGAAACCATTATCCAGGGAATTTCCAACAATCAGTTTTCTTCCATTCGCATTCCTTTTATTGATGACGCGTCTGTTGAAAATGCGATTCATTGCTGGACCGTGCTTTTACATTTAGGTATAAACAGCGAATCCATTTCATCGCGCATGCAGCAGCTGATTCCGGTGGCAATGCGACTTGAATTAAAAGAAGGTGTGAATAATTGTTCGGTGATCAACGACAGCTACAATTCTGATTTAGGATCATTATCTGTTGCGCTTGATTTTCTGAACCAGCAACAGCAATATCCAAAACGCACATTAATTCTTTCCGATATTCTTGAAAGCGGGAAAGAAGAAAAAGAATTGTACACCGAAGTTGCACAGCTTATCAAAGGCAAACGTGTCAATCGCATTATCGGCATCGGTGAAGCAATTTCAAGAATGCAGGCTATTTTCGGTGAAATGGAAAAAACATTTTATCCTTCCACTGCCGGTTTTCTTGCAGATTACCACAACGGATTATTTCACAACGAAACCATTCTTCTCAAAGGCGCACGCGTTTTCGGATTTGAAGCGATCAGCAAAATTATTCAGCAAAAAGCGCATGAAACCGTTCTTGAAATTGACCTGAATGCGTTAGTGCATAATTTGAACTTCATCAAATCAAGATTAAATCCGGGAACAAAGCTCATGGCGATGGTCAAAGCTTTTTCTTATGGCAGCGGAAGTTTTGAAATTGCGAATGTGCTGCAGTTTCATCGCGTCGATTATCTCGCAGTTGCTTATGCTGATGAAGGAATCGAATTGCGTAAAGCAGGGATCGTAACACCGATCATGGTGATGAATCCCGAAGAGCAGAGCTACGATGCAATGATCCGGTATAATCTTGAGCCGGAACTATTTTCTTTCCGCGTGCTGCAATTATTTGATGAAGCTGTAAAACGTTATCGTATCCGTCATGCCGAACAACCACCTGTCGCAGTGCATGTAAAATTCGATACCGGCATGCGTCGGCTTGGTTTTGCTGAGGAAGATTTGAATGAGCTCATTGTGCGCTTAAGCAATAGCCGCGACTTAGTGATCCGTTCTGTTTTTTCTCATCTCGCTGCAAGTGACGAAGCGGAACATGATGAATTTACACGGCGCCAGGTGAAATTATTCACGGCGATGAGTGATGAATTACGTTTGCATTTTACTTATCCGATTCATAGACATATTTTAAATTCAGCAGGCATTCTCCGTTTTCCTGATGCACAATTTGATATGGTTCGACTCGGCATCGGTTTATACGGAATTGCAGCAACGGAAGACGAGCAGAAGAATTTGAAAAATGTAAGCACACTTAAAACGACCATTTCTCAAATTAAAAATGTTCCCAAAGGAGAAACGATTGGCTACAGCAGGAAAGGAATTGCAAATGATAATATGAAAATTGCCACCGTTCCGATCGGTTATGCCGATGGACTAAGTCGCAAGCTAAGCAACGGTGCAGGCAAAATGTTTATAAACGGAAAGCCGGTTTTTATAGTTGGAAATGTGTGTATGGATATGTGTATGCTGGATATTAGTGGAATTAATTGCGCAGAAGGCGATGAAGTTATTGTTTTCGGAGCTGATCACCCGATCACGGAGCTTGCAAACGATATGGGAACTATTGCATATGAAGTGCTAACTAATGTCAGCCGTCGAGTAAAACGAATTTATTTCCAGGAGTAACGTAAAAAGGAATAAAACTTGTTGGTTGTTTAGTTGGGAGACCTTTAGAAATTCCCAATAAAAAACAAGTCAACCCTTAATACGTGAACTATGAAAACCGCCGGAATTTTTGTTTTTGCTTTAAGCCTCATAGTAATGAGCACTGCTTTTTTCCAGGGAGGAAAAAAAGTAAGTAAGTACGAAGATTGTTTTACCATCACTTTACAAACAAAAGGTCAGTATGATAAAACTGATCCTGAATGTGTGGAGATGCGGTGGAGAAATGATTGCACTGTGAAAATGGATTTGAAATATGCCTTTGAACAATCAAATGGCAAATGGACGATCGGTTCCAAAGATGATATCGCTCCCGGCGAAGAAATTTCATCCTTCTGTGCTAAATCGACCGGCGTAAGTAAAATTTGGGCGCGCCCGAGTTCCGAAAGAGCGACAGTTGTTTTTCCAACGAATGAGGAAATCATCAGCGGAAAAGAAAAGTAAAACTGGACGCGTAAGATTTATAAAAATCATATCAGTATAGAATTGCGTTAAGCTAATGGATTGACTATCTTTCCTATGGCATAAAAGCATTTCATGTATAAATTTACCAGGCGAATTTTATTTCTGCTTGCCTGTTTTTTGCTTTTACAGCAGGAATCAGTCGCGCAAACCTATTGGATGCAAAGTGCAGGCGGTCCAACCATCGACCAGGGAATGGATGTTTCGGTTGATGCCGCAGGCAATACTTATGTCACCGGATATTTTACTTCCACGGCATCATTTGGCACTATTAACTTAAGCTCATCAGGAGTCGATGATATGTTCCTCGCCAAATTAGGAACGAACGGACTATATACCTGGGCAGTAAAAGGCGGTGGTGCAAATTCAGACCGCGCACTTTCAATTAAAACAGATGCTTCCGGCAACAGCTACGTTACCGGATTTTTTTATGGCACTGCCACATTTGGTCCAAGCACAATTACTGCTGTTGGTGCGCAGGATATTTTTATTGCAAAATATAATAGTGCGGGAGTTTGCCAGTGGGCAAAAAGTGCCGGGGGTAGCGGTGCTGATATCGGGAATGGAATTACGGTGGATGCTTCAGGGAATGTAATTGTTACAGGAGAATTTGCAGGCAATGCTTCATTCGGCAGCACAGCATTGAACAGTATGAATGGAAGCACAGATGTGTTTACCACGAAGCTGGATGGCAATGGAAATTTTCTCTGGACAGAACAAGGTTCAGCGCCACTGAATGATCGTGGTATGGATGTGGATTGTGATGCGGCCGGAAATATTTATGTGACAGGACAATTTTCAGACACGATCACTTTTGATGTGCAGCATACTAACAATATGCTCAATGCTGTTTTTGTTGTAAAATATAATTCAGCCGGATCAGAACAATGGTTCAGGAGGATCGGTGGTGGTGCAGTGAACTTTGGAAATTCAATTGCATGTGATAATGCAGGAGGAATTTATCTCGTTGGTGATTTCCAGGGAACAATTACTTTTTTCGGATCAACAACAACTACATTGAACGCAGCATATACGAACAGAATTTTTATTGCGAAGTATGATGCTGCTGGCGGATTAACATGGAGCATTGCAGAAAGTTCTGATTCACCATTAACCGTAAGAAGCGTTTCCAGCAATGGAGCAGATGTTTTTATTGCCGGAAATTTTAAATGCACGTTCGATACATATAGCGCGCGTTACGGAACAGGTATTTTTAACAGCAGTGGTTATTGGGATATTTTTGAAGGAAAATATTCTTCCGCAGGAACATGGATCATGTCGCGCCAACTTGGAGGAAAGCAAGATCAATTATGTAATGGAATTGCTGTTGATCCTTCCGGAAATCCGCACATGGCTGGATCGTATAACCTTTCTATTGTCACAACAACGAGCCCCGCCTTTTACGGTTTTCCTGCTTTCACGGGTTATTCAATAGCACCAACCTACAGTCTAGTACCGCAGGGACAAAATTGTTCCGATCCGAATTACGGAAGTTATGCAACCGCACCGTCAGCAGGTAACTCAGATATTTTCGTCGGCAACCCGATTGATCCTGCACGTCCGCCTTATGATTTTTATCATCGCAGTGGATCAGGTTGTGAAACGGATTTTGTCGGAACGTGTATCAATTTATATACGGGACTTGATTTTTTGTGCGGCAATGACACACTTGGATTTTGTCAGCAGGGAATGCTTTTTGCAAGCACCAACACTTCTTTTTATGCACCACCGGGCAGTGGCACCGGACCCGATTTCACTTATCTCTGGTCGAACAACAGCACAGGACAATTCACTACAGTTTCATCGAGCGGATTTTATTCCGTTGTGATCACGACAGTTGATGGCTGTTATACAAGCGAGGATACGATCTATGTAGAAATTCATCCGAATCCTCCGATGCCAACCATCAGCGATAATGTGGTGATCAATACCAATGCTACAAATCCGCAGGATATTGTGGTGTGTGCAGATTCTGTATTACTTACAGGTGGAAATTACGGAAGCAGCTCGGTGTATTGGCAGGGTCCTGCATTTTCTCCGCTCACAAATCCGAATCCGAGTGTGTGGGTGGATAGTTCCGGCTCCTACGTTTTTATTGTAACGGATTCAAATGGTTGTTCAGTTGCAAATCAAGTTGAAGTAACGCTTGATCATCCTTTGTTACCAATTGATCCTGCAATGATCTGTTTGGAGGACACTGATTTTAATGATACGATAACCACTTGCGAAAATGTGACGGTTACGATGTTTCCTTATGATTCGCTGGGAAATCCTACCGCAAACTATGAATGCATTGACGGTGTGACACAAGTATTATGGACGATCACGCCTACCAGTGGTGCAACTATTTTTCCTACTTCTGATTGCACTACGAATTTTGCGATCACATTTGTTACAGTTACAACAACCGGCTGGTATACGATCACCGAAACAATTATCCGCACAAGCGCTTGTGGAAATGATACAACCATCGGAACACATAATTATTATTTTATTGTTCTTCCTGCACCGCCGCCTGGCTCACTTACACTTACGATCACTCCGCCCGTTTTAATTTGCCCTGGCGATAGCGCAATATTGGTTGTCAGTGGTGGTTCAACATACATCTGGAGCAACGGTTCACAAAATGATTCGATCGTAGTCTATACT